>JAPKYY010000370.1:0-7298 GCA_026394095.1 Acidobacteriota bacterium
TCATTGGTAAACCGTCCCAAAAACGTCACCCGCCCGCGCGTATCGCCATAGTTTCGCGTGAAGTACTGCATCCGCAAAAAGTCCGCTCCAAACTTGATCGTGTGCCGGCCCTTGATCCATGTAGTCGACCCTGCATATTGATAGTTGTTAAACGACCAGACCTTCGGGTAATCATAAGCAGGCCCCAGCGGAATGTAGCCTGAAGCATCCAGCTGCGGCAACCCGCGTGCAGCCGGGTTCTGCGTCGTCCCAACAAATCCAACTTCTCCCGCCCAGTCCTTCTCACCCGATAATGGCCAGCGCTGGTTATTCGTCTTCCGCGAGAAATTGGCAGACAGCTCCAGATAGATATTGGGCGTCAGCGGCCGCAGATACTTCACATAACTCAGGATGTCCAGAGTATTATTCCCCAACCCGAAAAGCGGAATGGGAGACCGCCCACTCACCACCGGGTCATAACTCGTATTCGGCCTCCAGAACGTCGAAAACGTCACCCGGTCCTTGGCCGAAAAATTGTGGTCCACCTTGATCCCGAAGTTGTTGTTTGAAGTCGACCCATTCCCCGAAGCAATGTAATTATTAGCAGACCCAGTCAAATTCGGCGCTGGAAAGAAAGCCGCCAGCTTCAAACCCACAGGGTCCAGCCGCGAAACCGGGATCTGATTCCCCGGGAATGCCCGCCGCGCATTCAGCGGATCCACAATCGTCAAAGGCCGCCCAAAAGCATCCGTCGCCTTCGAGAAATCCCCCTGCAAGTATTCAGGGCGGGGCACAATCCCCCTCTGCGTCTTCCCGTCCACCAGCCGTAAAGATTCCCAGGTAAACAAAAAGAACGTTTTGTCCTTGATCACCGGCCCGGACAGTGTCGCCCCAAACTGATTCCGCCGCAACTTCGCCTTCCTCACATCAAAATAGCCCGTAGCATCCCAAACATCATTACGAACAAACTCGTACAGCGACCCATGAAAACGGTTCGATCCCGATTTTGTTACCACTGTCAACATCCCACCGGCAAAGCGGCCATACTCCGCCGCAAACCCCGACGTAATCATCTTGAATTCCTGCACACCCTCAATCGGAGGATTGATCACTGCACCCGTATTCCGCCGCTGCGTATTGTTCATGCCGTCGAGCATAAAACCCGTATTGTCGGCGCGCGCACCATTCACCGCAAACGCACCATCCCCGCCATCCCCCTTGGGAATCACACCCCCGGTTAGAAACGCCAGGTCATTAAAATTCCTCCCCGCCAGCGGAATATCGGAGATCTCTTCCTTAGTGATCACCTCACCCCGGGCCCCCGAATCCGTATTCAAAACAGGAGGCGCTTCAGTAACCGTAATCGTATCCGCCACAGCCCCAACTTCCAGCGTCACATCGATACGCAGTACCTGATCGACAGCCAGCGTAAGTGCCGTCGACTTGTAACTCCGAAACCCCTGCGCCGTAGCCTCTAGCGAATACTTCCCCGGTGGTACAAAAGGAATCGTATAGTCCCCAGTCCCACTCGCCACCGCACTTTGCAGAATATTCGTATCGAGATTCTTCAGCCGCAGCGCCGTCCCCGGCAAAACCCCACCACTGGAATCCGTCACCCGGCCCGTAAGAGTAGCCGTAGGAGTTTGAGCCCAAAGGCCAATCGAAATAAACAAGGCAAACAAGCTGAAGCGCATAAATCTACAAGCACTTTATCGCATTTAGGGATGATACACTTCAAACCAACCATGTGGCTAAGATCCCTTACTTTGGCTCTGATTTCCTGGCAAATCCTTAACGCACAATCCGGCCGTCGCCTCTTTGAAGCCCAGTGCGCCCTCTGCCACGGCCAAACCGGCGGAGGCGGAAAAGGCCCCAGCCTCCTCAAGCCAAAACTCAACAAAGCCCCAGACCAGGCCGCCCTCGAAAAACTGATCGCAGACGGCATCGAGCCAGAGATGCCCGGTGCCTGGACCCTCAGCCCCAAAGAACTCACCCAGGTCGCCGAATACGTACGTTCCCTCGGCTCGATCCCGCCAGAATCCGTCCCCGGCGACGCAACCGCCGGCAAAGAAATCTACCGCAAGTCCGCCTGCGCCAGCTGCCACATCATCGATGGCACAGGCTCCGGCTTCGGCCCCGAACTTACCAACATCGGCATCCGCCGCAACTCGGCCCACCTTCGCCAGTCCATCCTCAAGCCTGACGACATTCTCCCCGACGGTTTCATGCTCATCGAAGCCGGCCAAACCAAAGGCATCCGTCTAGCCGAAGACCTCTTCAACATCCAACTGATGGACGCAAGCGGCCGCCTCCATTCCTTCTCCAAAGCCAGCACAACCATCAACCGCACCCGCAATAAGTCACCCATGCCTGCCTACACCAAATTCCCGGCCACAGACCTCGACAACCTCATCGCCTACCTCGCCAGCCTCAAAGGTTCAGCCAAATGACTATCCTCCTCCTGGCCCTCCTCGCCCAAGTCCCCCTGGAGCGCATCGTAAGCGCCGATAAAGAACCTGGCAACTGGCTCTCCTACTCACGAAGCTTCGATGGCCAGCGCCACTCCCCGCTCACGCAAATCAACACAACAAACGTAGCGAACCTCAAGGTCAAATGGGCTTACCAGTTCTCGAAACCAGGCAATCAAACCTCGCCCATCGTTGTCGACAACGTGATGTACATCTCCGGCCCCAACTCCGTCGCCGCCCTTGACACCCGCACCGGCCGCCCCTTCTGGCAATGGTCGCGCCCCATCCCCTCTGACTATCAATCGATCGGCTTCGGCCGCACCAATCGAGGCGTCGCCGTCCTCAACGACATGGTCTACATAGCAACCCTCGATTGCTGGCTCGTCGCTCTAGACGCTCGTAGTGGTATCCAGCGCTGGGCGGTCAAAGCGGGAGACTACAAACTCGGCTACAGCTTCACCGTCGCGCCTCTGGCAATCAAGGACAAAATCATCGTTGGCACCAGCGGCGGCGAAGCTGGCATCCGTGGCTGGCTCGACGCCTACAACGCAAGAACAGGCAAGCAGGAATGGCGCTTCTACACCATCCCCGGCCCCGGCGAAGCGGGTCACGAAACCTGGAAGAACGACGCCTGGAAAACCGGCGGCGGCTCCACCTGGGTCACCGGAGCCTACGATCCCGCCCTGAACCTCGTCTACTGGGGCATCGGCAATCCCGCCCCCGATTGGAACGGCGATTCCCGCCCCGGCGACAATCTCTACAGTTGCAGTTTCGTAGCCCTCGACGGCGACACCGGCAAGCTCAAATGGCATTTCCAGTTCACCCCGCACGACGTCCACGATTGGGACGCCGCCCACGTCCCCATCCTCTTCGACGCGGAAGTCCGGGGCCGCAAACGCAAGCTCATCGCTAACGCCAACCGCAACGGCTTCTACTATCTGCTGGACCGCGAATCCGGCGAATTCCTCTCCGGCCGCGACTACGTCAAACAAACATGGGCCAAGGGTCTCGACGACAGTGGCCGCCCCATCCTCCTCCCCGGTGCCGAACCCACCGCAGAAGGCACCATCGTATGGCCCAGTCTCAACGGAGCCACTATCTGGTTCAGCCCCTCTTACAGCCCACTAACGAAGCTCTACTATGTAGCCGCGCGGGAGAAGTCGTCAAAGTATTTCAAGAGCGAAGCCGAATACAAACCCGGCACCTTCTTCGCCGGCGGCGGCGAGCAGAACCTCGACCCCAACGACGAATGGGGAGCCATCCGTGCCCTCGACGCCCTCACCGGCCAGCAAAAATGGCAGTTCAAGCTTTTAACCCCACCCTGGGCCGGCCTGATGTCAACAGCAGGCAACCTGGTCTTCGCCTCATCCAACGAAGGCAACTTCTTCGCCCTCGACGCCACAACAGGAAAACCCCTCTGGGACTTCCAAACTGGCAGCGCGATAACCTCAAACCCGATCTCCTTCAACATAGAAGGCAAGCAACACATAGCGATAGCCTCCGGCTATACCCTGTACGTCTTCGGCCTCTAGCTGGCAAATTCACGATGTCTTCAAAGCCAGGCTGATCGACGAAGTCTTTGCTGAAAAAGCCGGAGCTGCCTCCTTCACCCCTATCGCTCGACGCAACTTTGATGTATAAGTGAACTAGTGGTTGGAAAGGAGGCTTTTATGCCAAATCTAACCCTGCTTGGATGGATTTTCATTTCCTGGTGCGCAGTCACCTCCCTTCTCGTTTTGCTCCTGATTTACCGGTCTTTAATCTCAATGAAAGAGGACGATCAGCTCTTCCTCGACCCGGCAGAAGCACACTTTGAAGCAGAGCAACGCAAGGTCCTCGCCAAACTCAATCAGCTCAAGTTTTACGCAAATCGTTTGGGCTTCGCCTCTGGCGGACTCTTTGCTGCCACAGTCGTCGTCGCGATTTTTAAAGCAATGCGTTAGGACGTCATTACTCGGCTGAACTCTTCGCAGCGACAGCCCTTGCGGGACTCAACATATGGTTCCCGCGATCGCATCCCGGCTACGAAAACAAGGAGATATATGGCCCAATTCAAAGTCCCTCCCGCCCGCGCACACGGCAGCACCTCAACTTCGCCCCAAGGCTTCATCCAGGCATTTGATGCTGCGGCCGACAGTCTAAGTCAGAGCATGGTCCAGAGCATTGTCGCCAGTTACGCCGTATCGCACGGTATCAGCGAAGCAAATGCCCGTACCGTTCTGATCCTTTTGGGGCTGGGCCTTGCAGGCAAATTGGAAGAGGACGCTGCGCGCAGGGCCAAAAACAAGGCCGCCTTCGACAACGCCATGCGGTCCATAGGTGGAGGCGGCCTCCGGGCATCAGATGAGACGATCCGTGCTCTAGCCAACAAATTGCGCACGTTGTTTTCGTGACAAATGGCGGCGGGCAACAGATTTGGCCTGATCCATACTCAATCCGAGCGTTGTCTTCAAAGACTGGTCCGCCAACATCGCGCCAGCCCAAACAATCACCTCGAATCCACCAAGCAACACCGAGTCGTAAGCAGTGTCATCAAGGCATGTCAAAATTGCAAGATGCGTCACGTCCTCGCTTCGGTCTTTCTTGTTCTCTCCCTCTACGCCCAAAACTCGGGCATCCAGGGCAACGTCTTCGATACTTCCGGTGCCGTCCTCACACAAGCCACCCTCACCCTCACCAACACAGCCACCGGCGTCACAACGAAATCCACCACCAACGACAAGGGCTTCTACCTCATCCCGCTGCTCAACTCCGGCCTCTACAAATTGGAGTGCCTGGCCCCCGGCTTCTCCACCCAGACCGTCAGTGAGTTTCGTCTTGAAGTAAACCAGACCGCCCGCTTCGACTTCACCCTCAAACCCGGTGCCGTCACAGAATCCGTCAGCGTCTCCGCCTCAGCCGTTCTCCTCAACACAGAAACCACCGAAGTCGGCCAGGTCATCGACGGCAAGCGCATCCTTGAGATGCCCCTCAACGGCCGCAACTATCTACAACTCGCCCAGTTCACAGCCGGCGTCCTCCCCGGCGGCGGCCAGGGCACCGGCAGCCGTGCCCGCGACGAAGGCGCCTTCGCCGCCGTCGGCATGCAAATCGCCCAGAACAATGTCCTCCTGGATGGCAACGACAACAGTTCCCGCACCTCCGGTGGCCCCCTCGGCTTTGAAGCCCAGGCCGTCAAGCCTCCCGTCGATGCCGTCAGCGAATTCAAAGTAGTCACCAACAACATGAGCGCCGAATATGGCTACCGCGCCGGTGCAAAAATCATCGTCAACACAAAGTCCGGCCAAAACGATTTCCACGGCTCCGCCTACGAATTCCTCCGCAATCAAAAACTCGACGCCACCAACTTCTTCGCCAACCGCAGCGGCGCAAAAAAGCCCCTCTACCAGCAGAACCAGTTCGGAGCCACCCTCGGCGGCCACATCATCAAGAACCGCACCTTCTTCTTCGGCTCCTACCAGGGCACCCGCATCCGCCGTGGCCAGAGTTACATCTCCTCAGTTCCTTCCCGCGACATCGTCGACCGTCTCGACTTCAGCGCCCAGCCCGCCATCCGCCGCAACATCTACGATCCGCTAACCCTCACCGGCACCGGTGCCACCGCCACCCGTCAGCAATTCCCCGGTAACCGCATCCCCGAAACCCGTCTCGATCCCGTCTCAAGACAAATCGTCAAACTCTATCCCACCTCCAACATTGCCGGTCTCGACAACGCCCCCCTCAACTACTTCTTCTCGCCGAAAGACTCTGACAACGCCAACCAGTACGACACCCGTGTCGACCACAACATCTCTGCCAAGCACCGATTCTTCGCCCGTTACTCCCTGCGCGATCAGTTCCGCAACGAGAACGGCACTCTCCCCTACCCAGTCATGGGTGGCCAGGGCCAAACTGTCGACCTCAAAGGGCACAACATCGCCGCCAGCCTCTCCAGCACCTTCACAGCCACCCTCTTCAACGAACTCCGCTTCGGCTACTCCAAGTTCGACACCAAGTTCGATATCCCCTTCACCGAAAATCTCAACCCCAATTTCGGCATCAAGAACTCCCCCGGCGAAGTCCTCAAAGACGGCCCCAATAACGGCTTCTCTCTCTTCTCCCCAGCGGGCTTTACCGAGGCCGGCCCCCGCGCCTTCTGGCCCAACTTCAACAACCTCGACAACCGCATGATTTCGAACGCCCTCTCCTGGCAGAAGGGCAAACACATCCTCAAGTTCGGAGGCGAATACCGGCGTCTCAATATCTTCCGTAACGCTGCCCGTTACCGTCGCGGCCAGTTCTCCTTCAGCGGCCAGTTCACTGCGCAACAACCGAACAACGGCACCAGCCGCGGCAACTCCGGCAACGGCATTGCCGATATGCTCCTCGGCTGGGTCTCCGGCGGCAACTTCGGCAACAATCAGGGTGAAGACATCATCGCCCCCTACATGGGTGCTTTCGTCCAGGACGATTGGAAACTCTCCTCCCGCCTCACCATCAATCTCGGTCTCCGTTGGGAAGCCTTCCCCAAAGGCACCTTCCCCGGCGCAGACCTGCAGTCCGTAGGCCGCTATCTCCCAGGCCAGGACAAAATCGCATTCCCAACTTCCGATTCAGATTGTGGCTGCAAGAACGACTACAACAACTTCGCCCCCCGTGCCGGCCTCGCCTTCCAGCTCAACGCGAAGACCGTTATCCGTGCCGGCGGCGGCATCTTCTACGGTGAACCCAACAGCCTCTCCACCGAAGGTGCAAACTTCCGCGCCGGCCCGCCCCGCTCGCAAGATATCGCAATCCAGCCCAACTTCGAAACCACACCCGTCTTCGTCCAGCAAGGCTTTCCCGCCTTCTCCAACACGCAGCTCCAGCGCG
>JAPKYY010000370.1:7314-7903 GCA_026394095.1 Acidobacteriota bacterium
CTCCCAGTGGTTCCTCGACATCCAGCGCACTCTCCCCCTCGACACCCTCGTCACCATTGGTTATCAGGGCACCAAAGGCACCAACCTCCATACGGTGCGCAACATCAACCAGCCCCTCACTCCGTCCGCTACAGTCGCCGCCAACCAGCGCCTCATCCTGCCCCAGTTCTCCAGTGTCAGCTACCACGAAAACTCACTCAACTCCGTCTACCACGCCCTCACCCTCAAGGCAGAAAAACGATTCTCCAAAGGCTTCACCTTCCTCACCTCCTTCACCTGGTCCCGCAACATGGATTACGGCAATGAAGACCTCCTCGATGGCAGCCCCGGTGCAGTCACTCCTTATGACCTCCGCCGCGAGCGAGCCCTCTCAACCCTCAACCGCAAGCTCGGCTACGCCCTCTCGCTCGTCTATGAAATCCCCACCGGCAAAATGTCCGGCCCCGCCAAGTGGGCCCTCGCCGGCTGGCAACTGGGCGGCATCGTCTCTGCCCACAGCGGTCTTCCCGTCAGCCACTCGATCAACATCAACAACCAGAATCTCGGCGGAGCCGTCCGCGGCGATTGGGTCCGCAACCCCAACCTCCCG
>JAPKYY010000829.1 GCA_026394095.1 Acidobacteriota bacterium
AGAAACTACCTCTTCAAGAGTTTGAACCGAAGTCCATGTTGAAGGTGAAAGAGACCGCATTAACTGGCCCAGCCTTCCCGGTCATCGACTTCCACGCTCATTTGAGCTGGTCGGCTCAAGGAGAAAATGGCGTCTCTCTCACCGGAGATCGCAAGTTCATCTGTGAGCCCAAAGACCTGCTTCCAGTAATGGATCGCAAGAAGATTCGCACTCTCGTCAATCTCACCGGAGGCTATCAGCAGGGCCTCAAGCAGGCCGTTGCAACCTTTGACAAGGCTCACCCGGGCCGCTTCCTGACGATGACCGAGCCCGCCTGGGCTCTCGCCAAAGAGCCCGGCTACGACAAGAAACAAGTAGCCCTGATTGAAGAGGCCAAACAGAATGGCGCGCGCGGGCTGAAGGTCTTAAAAACCCTCGGGCTCTATCTCAGAGAAAACGGCAAGCTGCTGAAGGTCGACGACCCGCGCTTTGACCCAATGTGGGACGCCGCTGGCCGCCTCGGCTTGCCTGTAGCAATCCATGTCTCCGACCCGATTGCTTTTTTCAACACCACCGATCGATTCAATGAACGCTTTGAAGAACTAAACAACCACCCGGACTGGTCCTTTCACGGCAGAGATTTCCCATCAAACGACGAGCTACTCGCAGCCCGCAACCGCGTCTTCGCACGCCACCCGAAAACGAAGTTCGTGGCCCTGCACGTCGGAAACTTTGCCGAGGACCTGGGTAACGTCGGCGCCGCTCTCGACAAATACCCCAACCTCCACGTCGACATCGCAGCCAGGGTAGGCGAACTCGGCCGTCAACCGCGGGCCTCTCGCAAGTTCTTCGAAAAGTATCAAGACCGCATCGTCTTCGGCACCGACGCCGTCCCCAACGGAATCGAGACCCCGCAGCAGATCTTTGGCGACAAGCTCTACGAGATCTACTACCGCTTTCTCGAAACCGAAGACGAGTACTTCGACTACGCTCCCGCACCGGTACCGCCCCAGGGCCGCTGGCAGATCTACGGCATCGGCTTGCCGCCAGCCATCTTGAAGAAGGTCTACTACAACAACGCGGCAAAGCTGCTCGGCCTGAAAACAATCTAAAAACTTTGGCCCCTGATCTGTGCAGCCTGCGCAGTGAAAAAGAGTACGAAACCATTCGGACAACTTTTTCCAGGAGCTTCTCAATGAAAACGATTCAACTCGCCGCGCTTGCGGCGTTAACAATTCTGCCCACGCAGGCGGCGTGGGTCGAGTGGTCGACGATCGTGCCAACTAATCAAGTAAACGGCACCTTCAATGGCGGCACCATTGTCGCCACCAGAACGAATGTAAACGCCGGCATCGCCAGTGGCAGTCCTGGACTAGCCCCAAACAGCATTTCAACACTGATCACGCCCTCCTTTGCGAGCCTTTACCCCTTAAACGCCGGTGGAGTTTTGCCAATGCTCGGAGCTTCGTATAACGACACCAACGAGAGCTTCGATGGCCAGATCAACTTTACTGGCCTGGGCAATGGCTATATGCCCACTGGCACCATTTTCGGGCTCCTAGACATCGACAGCCGCGAGAACTTGAACAATCTGAGAGCCTTTGATGCCAGTGGCAATCTCATCACAACTCCTTGGCTGGCGCAGCGACCTGGGCTACTCGGCTTCCTGGATGCCTCGCTGCTCGACGGGATCGACAGTGTTGCATCCCTGAACCCAGTCCCCTACAGCTTTACATCTAACGCTTACAACTTTATTGGGCCGGACGCCAACGATAGCGGTGGCGCACTGATGTTCCTCACTAACCAGGACATTTCCCTGATTACCTACTCCACCGAGCATCGTCTTCCAGGATTGGTCGGTGGCGGAGGCTACAACTTCGCCATCGGCTCCGACGTCCCCGAACCCTCAACCTACGCAATGGTCAGCACGGCTTTGCTCGGTGCCGCTTACTTGAAGCGTAGACAGAAGGCTGTATAATGAGAATGTGAAATCATTCTTATTAACGTTTGTCATTGGAACGATTCTGCAGGCGGCGGCAATTCGCGGTACTGTCAAGCTCCAAGCCAATGGCGAAGTGCTTCATAACATTACCGTTTTGCTGCTGCCAACGGGCCGGGTAGTTGAAAGCAACGACCAGGGAAAATTCGAATTCACCGACGTAAAGGCTGGAAAATACACTCTAATCGCAGTAGGCGAGGGCTTAAGCGATGTACGTCGCACCGTCGACCTCACCGACAAAGCAGACGGCCTCGTTGACTTTGAAATGGGAGTCTCCCCACTCCGTCAGGAACTAACCGTAACGGCAACATCCGGCAAGGCAGTCACTTTTCTCGAGACCTTCTCACCTACCCTAACCCTCGATTCCACCACCCTCGCAAGCAAAGCTCCTCTACGGGTCCAGCGCAATCGGTGGCGTCGTCAACATGGTCAGCGGCCACCACGAAGCCAAAGACCAGGGCCACAAAGGCATCCACGGCTTCGTCTCGGGCATCGGGGGAACCAATAACGGCCTCCATGGCGGAAGCTCCGGCCTCGATTTTGGCTTGAACCGCTGGGTCTTCCGAATCGCCAGTGGCGGACAACGCACCAGCGATTACCGAAGCCCCGAAGAGCGCATCTTCAACTCAAGAGGCCGCGCCTACAGCGGCAGCACCGGGGCTTCCTATTACGGAAAGCGCAACTGGTTTACCGGTAGCTTCGGCCTGCAACGCGGCTATTATCAATTGCCCGCGCCCTCGGATGAAGAGCAAGTCGCACTACCCAACCAACGCTGGAACCTCCGCTGGAACGGCGGCATGCGCGACCGGTATCAATACAGCCTGAACTACAGCGACTACAAGCATCGCGAAGAAGCAGGTGGCGAGGTTGGCACCAAGTTCTTCAACAAACAGATGGACTATCGCTTTCTGGTCGAGCAGCCCAAAAAGGGGCCCTGGTCAGGCAGCTTCGGAGTCTGGGGTCTGCGTCGCGACTACAAGGCCGAAGGTGTCGAAGCAATTACGCCGCCCACCATCCAGAATGCCTTTGCCGGCTATGGCGTAGAAACCCTGAATCTGGAGCGCGTTCGCCTTCAATTTGGCGGCCGCGTAGAGACCAACCGTTACAAGCCCCAGTTCGGCCGCGAAAGAAACTTCACCGGCTTCTCAGGCAGCGCCGGCATCAGCGTCCCGCTCGATGGCTCCTCCGTCTTCGTGGCAAATTACTCCCACGCATACCGGGCACCGGCCCTCGAAGAACTTTACGCCAACGGTCCCCACCCCGGCCTACTCGCCTTCGAAATCGGCGACACCAACCTGCGGCGCGAGCGCATGGATGGCCTCGACGCCTCCTACCGTCGCCAGGATGGCCGCATCAAGACAGAACTCAATGTCTTCAACTACTGGCTGCGCGATCAGGTCTTCCTGGCCCCCACCGGCGAAATCGAAGACGGTTTGCCAGAGGCCAAATATCGCCAGGGCAATACCCGCTACACCGGTGTGGACGGGCGCTTGCAGGCCGGGCTCAACAAGTGGGCATGGCTCAATGCCGGCTTCGATATGGTGCGCACGGAGCTAGCCGATTCAAAGCTCTCCACACCAAGGACTCCTCCCGTGCGAGGCCGCCTCGGCCTCGATCTGCGCTATCGCAGTTTCTCTGTAGCTCCTGAAGTCGTGCTAGCCGCCCGGCAGACCCGCTTGTTTACCAACGAAACCCCCACCGATGGCTACGTAACGGCAAACCTGCGCGGCGGCTACACGCTGGTACGAAAGCACACCATCCACTTCTTTGGTGTAAACCTCTTCAACGCCAACAACCGCCTCTACCGCAACCATCTCTCCTTCATCAAGCAATATGCGCCGGAGATGGGCCGCGGCGTCGCCTTCAACTATTCCATGCGATTCTTTTGAGAAATGCTACTCACAACTACTTCCAGTCTTGAAGGCATCAAGATCCAGCGCTATATCGGAATCGTGACCGGTGAGGCGATCCTGGGCACCAACTTCTTCAAAGACATCTTTGCCGGCATCACCGACATCATCGGCGGCCGTTCCGCCACCTATGAGAAGGAACTCCGTAAGGCCAAAGAAATCGCGATGACCGAGATGCGAGAAGAAGCGCAGCGCCTTGGTGCCAACGCCATTATCGGCATTGACCTCGACTACGAAGAGATCTCACCGGGCCAGGGCACAATGCTGATGGTGAGCGTAAGCGGCACCGCCGTACTTATCGAAGCCTAAGCTCCCGCAAGATCACCATTTGATCATCGCCTTGAGGCATGTCTTCTGCCATACGGCTCATGGCGAGGATTGTCTCAGGCGATAAATCCCGACGGCGCAGCAGTGCTTTCAACACCCTGCTCTTGTCCCCGGTGGAGTGTATGGATTTCGTTGCGGCAAAGAAATCCTGACGGATCGCTTGCTGATCGACAAAGTTTGAGGCCGTTGCAGTCAGCACCTCCGCTTTGTCGCCATCAGAGGTGATAGCTTCTGCAGCTCTTGCTACCGCCTGTACGGTGCTGGCTTCATTGCCGTGATGATCAAGCGCCGCCAGCAGCACCTGTTTACGATCGCCGGTGGAATGCACCCCCGCAGCACTCGTAAAGAAGGCAACAGGCAGTGGCTGATGGATCTCCTTTACTGCCTCCATCAGGATGGCTGCCTTGGTGCCATCGGCATGGATGCCATCAATGGATCTGAACAAGTTTGGAAGACTTCCTGCACTCACTTCAGGCAAAAGGCTCTTCAACAAGTGCTCACGGTCATGATCAGAATGGATGGAGTTGATCAGGTCAAGGAGTGCAGACTCGAGTCCAAGCGTGAGGGCCTGATCGCGAATGGTCTCAAAAAGGTGGCGTTTCTCGTCATCAGAACCGATTTCTTCTGCGATTCGCAGAAGCGCCCGAAACTGCGAAGCATCGACGTTGTGAGCGGCAATCAGCTCTTCAATGTAACGGCGCTTGATGCCGTTGTTGAGAGTGGTACGGATCTTACGGATCGCCCCTTCAACGCCTTCGGCCTGCACCCAGCGCGACAGGCGTTCGGGAAGGTTGACGTCAGAATCTTTCAGCCACTGGGGCAACTCCCGGCTCAAAAACCGTTTGGCATCCGTGCCATAGGGCTGTGCAATGCCGCCCACAAAATAGCAGTGTTCGATTTTGCCCACAGGGCTAAACTCGATTTCCACAGAATGTGATTTCCAACCGTCCGAGCTGAGAATTGCAAGTTTCGCGCCAGGCCCCATCGCTTCAATGTCGTCTTCGTTTATGGTGTAGTGAATCTCTCCACGATGCTTGAATTCACGCCTGAATCTACCATTCTGGATCACAGATCGCGACCCGTATTCCGAAAAGCCAAGCAAATGGCTGAAGGGAGCAGATTGAATCACCAGAAACACCATCAGCAAGCTGGCGCCAACCACCAGTGGGCCAGAGACGTGAGGGATCTTGCTGCGAGTCGAATCGAGCAGAGCCTCCATACGCCTGAAGATCTCCTTACGACGGCCAACGCCAGTAGCCAGAATTGGCGCGCGACCAGTGGAACCAAACTCGGCCACCCGGGCAAGAGCTTCTGCATAGGGCATCGTGTGTCCAGATTGCGCCACTACCCAATCGTCTGTTGCCATTTCGCGCTCACGGTCGATTTGACGACCGATCCAGTACACGGCCGGTTGAAAGAAGAAGATGGCGCGAATGAAACGCTCAAAGAGAGCAACCCAATCGTCGTTGCGCTCAAGGTGTGCTGACTCGTGCAGCAACACTTGGTTAAGCTGCTCTGGCGATAGCGATTCCACCAGGCGCTTTGGCAGCAGGATCACTGGGTGCAGATAGCCAATCGCCATCGGCATGCCAACGCGTTCGCTAATACGGATTTCGGCGTCGCGAGTGAGAACCTTGGGCAATGAGATGCCGCTTGGTTCACTATTCCGCTTCAGTCGTCGTACAGCCCAGTAGCCGATGGCGAGGCGCAGCACTTGCAAGAGTGCAAGCAGCATGGCCAGTCCCCCAAATACTTCGAAAAGTTTTACGTCAGAGACTTCGATCACGGGAGCTTGCTGAATGGGTCGTGTGGGTTCGGGTAGAGGCACAATCTTGGATTGCGGTCGAATCGGCGCGCCGCGGGGCGCCTCGCGCGGCATTGGAATCAGCTGCAAGGCAGGCAACAGCAACACCACAGCAAGAGTCACTTGCCAGATCGCCAGGCGCGTCGCAGCACTGACGCGCGGCAAGTCCCGCAGTACGATCCAGACAATTGCGGTGAGTACAATTGCCTGCCACCATGCGTTCATCAATTCGTTCATTAGCGTGCCTCCTCAATCA
>JAPKYY010000820.1 GCA_026394095.1 Acidobacteriota bacterium
GAGCCAGCGCCTTGTGCGTCAACTCACCCAGCGTCTCAAGCTCGGCAAACTGGGCTGCATCATTGGCATCGGCAATCGATCCAGGACGCAATCCATCACCCAGCGAGAAGCTCACGTCATACTTGCGCAGCAATTCACAGATATCTTCAAAGTTCGTGTAGAGGAAGTTCTCTTTGTGATGCGACAGGCACCACTTCGCCATAATCGCCCCGCCACGCGACACAATTCCCGTTGTGCGGTTCGCAGTCAATTGAATGTACTTCAAACGAACACCGGCATGGATCGTAAAGTAATCCACACCCTGCTCACACTGCTCCACCAGCGTCTGCCGATAGATTTCATAAGTGAGGTTTTCGGCCTTGCCATTCACCTTCTCAAGAGCCTGATAGATCGGCACGGTACCAATCGGCACCGGCGAGCGGCGCATGATTGCCTCACGAGTCTCGTGAATCTGTTCTCCCGTCGACAGGTCCATTACGGTATCGGCGCCCCAGCGGATCGACCACAGCAGCTTCTCTACTTCTTCATCAATCGACGAAGTCACAATCGAGTTGCCAATATTGGAGTTGATCTTGGTCAGGAAGTTGCGGCCAATGATCATCGGCTCAGACTCGGGATGACGGATATTGGCAGGGATGATCGCCCGGCCCGCTGCCACCTCAGAGCGCACAAACTCCGGTGTGATCGAATTCGGGCGGCCATGCGATTCACGAATCGCGATGTATTCCATCTCAGGCGTAATGATGCCAGCCTTGGCGTAGGCCAACTGCGTCACCGCACCGTCAATCGGCTGCCGCGCATCAATCCAGGCCTGCCGCAGCTTCGGCAGTGGCTGGTTCGGATCATAGTTCGGGTCAGACCACGGCCCTGAGGTGTCATAGATCTTGAGCGGAGCTTCTTTGGCCGAAGCATCGAGCGCAACCTCACGCATTGCAATCTTGAGGTCGGGGTGCTGCAGGCCGGAGAGGTGGATCTTGGTTGAGTTGGGGTAGCTGAATGTACTGAGTGTTGTCGACATGCGGATTCTCCTGTATTGGAGACCCGGGGAGAAGGACGAAGGACAGACGCAAATGCCGATTCCTACGCCGGAATGACCCGGATCAGGTTCTAAGGGACTCTCTGCCTTTTTCGTTTCGAGTGTCTCAGCCCCTGTCAACTTGCGCTGGGCGGGGCGCCCCTTGGCTTGAACTCATGATAGCTAATCCTGCACCAGTTCCACCTTCGGCTTTCCGCAACTGGAATCGAAAGCGCGTACAACTGAAACCAGGCCCGGATCGATTCCCAGCCGCTCGTTTAATGCAATAGACGCAATCTCCGGAGCTAGCGGAAAACACAACACCCGAATCGGTCGCGTCCCGTATTGGCTCACCAAAGCCTTGGCATCGCCGATCATCCGCTCGGTTACCTCTGCTCTCTCCACAAACTGGCCGTGTTTGTAGAACCAGATGTAGCCGGTATTGAAGATCAGATAGGCAGCCAGAATCGCATTGGTGGCTATGCGCATCGGCAACAGCTTCGCAAGGGCAAAGGCAAGAATCAATGCAATGCCGATACTAGCCATGTAGACATGTCGGCTCGGCACCCGTGGCTGATAAACGACAAAAGAATAAGGCGCAAGCGCAACCGGGATCCAGACAAAGGCCAGCAGCGGGCCACGCCAGTCTATCGATTTCCTGAAATAGACGAGTACGGCAACTGCAGCCAAACCCCACAACGTGAAGAGCCGTGCTGCAGAGTTCGCAATCACAGGGACGAAATGCCAGCCAAACTCGAAGGTGCCGTCGTTCCAGTGCAGGTGATTTTCCCGCGACTTCAAATTGAACGCAAAGTAAATCACCGAAAGCGCAAAAAAAGGAATCGCCGCTCTCGCAACCCGGCGCCATCGCTGCCGGTGATAGATCATTAACACCCCAAACAGCGCACAGAAAACCACACCCGATTCCTTGCTCATCAAAGCCAGCACGAAAGCCCCCATCGAGGCAGCATAGTAAGCGGGCTTACCCTCCTCCCACCACTTCAGCAATGCACCAAAAGCAATCAGCATGAAGAACAGAACCAGTTGTTCAGGAATCGAGGCATACCACATCACTGCTTCGTGATGCCGTTCATTGAGCCCCCAGAAAAAGGCGACCAGAATCGACAACCTGTAGCCAATCTGCGAAAACTGCCCAAAGCTCACAATCAGGGCGACATTAAATATGTGCAGCAATAGACTCTGCAAATTGAGAACAACGCTGCTGGAACCAAACAGGGCTTCTGTCATCCCGGTCAGCCAGAGCGAAGTGGCCCGGCACCGGTATAGAGGGTCAGCCGCAAGCGCTTCGAACCCTGCAAAAGTCCCGTATTGCCGCCCGAGCGCGACTTGTATGTAGTCATCAGAAATTGCTGGAAGCGACAACGACCGCCAATAAGGCAGCGTGCAGCACAGGCACACGAATGCGGCCAGCCACGTCACGCCCCCCCGCGGGCGCGCGAATGCATCAATCATAATTTACCCCGTTGGGGGAAACTCTATTGCAAGCCCGCGCCTATTGTCAAGATCCGGCGATGCAGCCGGTCGTGCCGGCTTTCCGCATCGGGCCCAAGAAACAACCCGGGCAGAATATGACGGGCAATCTTGTGCGTCGCAATACCTCGCAACCCCGCTGCTATGTATTGCCGAACCTCAATCCCAGCCCCCGCAACTTCCTCAATCAACTCTGCACGCCCATCCACCAGCGTCACAATATCATCCAGATCCTTGCTCACCGCCGGGTCCGA
>JAPKYY010001028.1 GCA_026394095.1 Acidobacteriota bacterium
ATCGTCTTTTAACTGATAGGCGGAGACATTGACGCTAATTTCCATTTCGGGCCTCTCTGGGAACTCTTGCCGCCAGCGCTGCATTGTTTGGCTAGCCTCACGCAGAACCCACGCACCCAAAGGAATCATCATTCCGCTATCTTCTGCAATCGGAATAAACTTGTCTGGAGGTACCAGGCCCCTCACTGGATGGCGCCAGCGTAAAAGAGCCTCAAAGCCGGAAATCGAGCCTTTCTTTAAGTCTATTTTTGCCTGGTAGAAGACAACAAACTGATTCCGCTCCAGAGCCAGGCGCAAATCGTTTTCCAACTCCAGCCGCTCGATGCCGCGTCCACGCATCTTTTCTTCAAAGGTTTTGATTTGGCCGCGACCTTCCAGCTTGGCCTGTCCGAGTGCGGTTGTGGCCATCAGGATCAGGTCTTCTGGTGTACCCAGCGACTGCTGCACCCGTACCAGCCCCAGATTGGCGCTTGAAAAGAGTTTTCTCCCCTCGATCTCTAGCGGAACCTCGATTGATGTGATCAGGTATTCGGCGGTTTCTTCTGCTGTTTCACCATCAATTTCACTTTCGAGCAGAATGCCAATTTGATCCGCATCGATGTAGGTGAGTAACGGCATCGCAGCTGAGCCTGAAACAAGAGACTTACCGAGCACAGTGGAGATTCGCTCTGCCATTTCAACAATTAGCTTCTGCCCGGCGGCCGCTCCCATACTGTCGGATACCAGTTTGAAACGATCCACTGACAAAATCATTAGCACTTGACCGGTTCTGGGCTCTTCCAACTCTTCAAGCAGGCGCAACCGATTCTCGAGGCCAACGGCCTCATTCCAATACTTAGCCCTCGTGATATCCAGAATCGCGCCTACCAGCCGTTCCGGATTGCCCTGTTTGTTGCGTTGCACGGTTGCTCGCATTTGCAAGACCCGGTAGTTTCCGTCTGCCTGTCGCATGCGTGATTCCCACTCCAGGCGGTCTTCGACTTCGCCGCTCTTCCATCGGCTGAGTGATTCTCTTAGTGCTGCGCTATCCCGTGGGTGCAGGCGTGAGAGCCAGAACTCGCAGTCGCCGCCTTCCCAGTCTGTCAGGCCGGAAATCGTTTGCCATTCTTTGGATGCGTAAAATTCACCAGTGTTCAGATTCCAGTCGAAGATGCCCGACTGGTTGCTGGTTACGGCCATGCTGAGACGCTCTTCACTGGCCCTGAGCAGGCGGTCGGCATCTCTGCGTATCAGTTGTGCCTCAACACGCGCCAGTGTTACCGGAAAGTCGATTGGTTTGGTCACGTAATCGTTAGCCCCGGTGGACAATGCCTCCACCACACGTGCGCTATCATTTACCGCCGTAACCATAATTACCGGCAAGTCTGATTGACTTTGGGTTGCGCGCAATAGCCTCAACAAGTCGATGCCATTCATTTCGGGCATCATGTAGTCGAGCAGGATCAAGTCAATCTTTTCCCGCTCAATCACGGCGAGTGCTTCTTGTGCGCTAGCTGCCATCTCAACTTCAAAGCCAGCTTTCCTAAGCCTTCTTGAGAGCAAGTCGCGGTTTGGCTCTTCATCATCGACAACCAACAATCGGTTCGCTTGAAGCTCGGCCATTCTAGATACCCTCCCCTTGTCTTCCGTCCGTAGGAGCCGATCCCGTTTGGCACCTGGCTAAGAGAGCTTTGATCTTTGTCAACAAAGCCTCAAGCTGAATTGGCTTGGTCTCAAAATCGTCGCAACCTGCTGCCAGGGCACGCTCTCGATCCTCGCTTCTTGCGTAAGCTGTGAGTGCTAAAACCGGGATATGTTTTGTTGCTGGCTCAGCCTTTAGCCTGCGCGTCAGTTCACAGCCATCCATGCCGGGAAGCCCCAAGTCGACCACGATCAGATCGGGGCTCTCTTGTGCTGCCATTTTTAGACCATGGTCTCCATCGATGGCTTCTACAACCAGATAGTTGCGTTTTGACAGGCGCCTGGTGATGAGGTCGCGATTCATTTCGTTGTCTTCGACGATAAGGATTTTTGCCATGGATCACGCTACGCTGAACTACCTTTGCCAACTAGCCCAACGTTCATATCGGCAAGCGGACTCATTGCTTGAATTGATTCCCGGCAAGCTGTGTTCCAAAACGGTACGGCTCTTTGGCACAGAAATTGCATTAATACTGCCGGATCGAAGAAAGGAATCCCAATTTGTTATGTACGGAATGGTAAACAAGGCACTGGAAGAAATGGTCTGCGATGCTCACGGTGAAGAAGTTTGGGAGAAGATCAAACTTAAGTCGGGCGTTGACGTCGACGTTTTTATCAGTCAGGAGGGCTATCCAGATGAGATGACATACCAACTCGTCGGGGCTGCCAGTGAGGTGCTCAATGCCCCGGCTGCTGATCTTTTGGAGGCCTTTGGCGGGCACTGGGTGCTAAAGACGGCGGTAAAGGGCTATGGCCATCTCATGACGGCTGTAGGCGCTAATCTCAAAGAATTTCTGGTTTATCTGCCAAATTTTCATACCCGCGTTAGTTTGATATTTCCTCATCTGAATCCACCTCGCTTTTTGTGCTCAGAAGTCACAGACAATTCACTGAACCTCCATTACTACTCAGACAGGCCCGGTCTCGCTCCATTTGTTCGGGGGCTGGTGAAAGGATTGGGCCAGCACTACAAAACCGAAGTTGCTGTTGAACAGACTGGATTTCGTGGGCCAGATCTGGATCATGACATTTTCAAAGTGAACTGGTCTTAAGATTCGCCATGCCTGCGACGCCGTTGCTCAATTTCCCCAAGCCGCTGCTGGATCAGCTCTTCCCTTATCACCTTGTACTGGATCAGAATTTCAAGGTTGTTGATATCGGCGATTGCCTCGCCAGGATTCAACCCGAGCTTGCGGTTGGCGATCCGATGGAGAAAGCTTTTACTCTGGAGCGGCCGAAGATTGGGCTCGACTTTGATGAATTCAGCGAGAATCTCAATATGCTCTTCGCCTTTGAGGAGAAGAGCAATCGGTACCGTTTGCGTGGGCAAATACTGCTATCTGAAGATGACAGAAGAATCATTTTTTTGTGTTCCCCCTGGATCAGCGATCTCGATGTTCTCTGGCGCTTAGGCCTTGGTCTGAATGATTTCCCCTTGCACGATGCCAGTGTCGATGTTCTTCAGGTTTTACAGTCACAGAAAATGATGGTGGAAGACCTCAAGAACCTAAACACCAGGCTGACAAATCAGCGAGCGGCCTTGCGTGAGTCCAACCAACAACTTCTCGATCGCCAGGAACAGATGCGGCGGCTCTCACTGGTGGCGGCGCAAACAACAAGCCCAGTTATTCTTGCCGATGCCAACGATCGCGTGGAGTGGGTAAATCAAGCCTTTACAAATTTGACCGGTTACTCGCTGGAAGAAGTGAAGGGTCGCATACCCTCTTCTTTCCTCTGTGGCCCTGAAACCGATCCGAAAACGCTGGAGATCATCACTGAAAGTAACTTGGCTGGCACGCCGTTTAGTTGTGAGATTGTCAACTATACCAAGGCTGGAAAAGCGTACTGGCTAGATCTTGAAGTACATCCGATTCGGGATGAAAATGGTGGAAATGCTGGGTTTATGGCGATTCAGCATGACTTGACTGCGAGGCGTCTGGCCGCCCGATATGCGGAAGTTGAATATTCGATCACTCGTCTTCTGGCGGAGCAGCAGGATGCCTCATATTGCCTCAAGGCACTCCTCGCCCTTATCGGCAAAAAAATGGGCTATTGTGCCGGACTTTTTTGGAGTCCCACAGAAGACAAGACTCAACTGACTTGCCGCCATGTCTGGGCGCAGCCCTCGATTGAAGATTCTGAGTTTCTAGTTTATAGCCGGGTCATGGGATTCGCTCCTGGCATTGGTCTGCCGGGCTCCGTTTGGGCGGAGGCTAAGTCTCGCTGGATGCCAGATCTCTCAAAGGAGACCAATTTCTCTCGCCTTGGCATCGCATCTAACAGTGGAGTTCGCAGTGGATTTGGCTTCCCCATCCTTGCCAATGGCAATTTCTTCGGGATGATTGAGTTTTTCGATTTCGAAGTTCGAGAACCTGATTCCACTCTGCTCGACATGTTTAGTCGTATTGGCCTTCAGATCGGTCAGGCCATGGAACGTTCGGAGGCCGAAGCCAAACGCGCCGAACTCCTTTCACTACTTCAAGCCATTTTTGATGCCACTGACAATGGTATTGTTGTCACGAATCTGAAGCAGGAGATCGTGAGTCAGAACCAGCGCATGATTGATCTGTGGAGAGTGCCGCCAGAGTTTCTGAATCCAAACCAAATTGATTCACTCCGCGAATTCATCCGCGAGCAGTTAGTCGATCCTCAAAGTTTTATTGACCGCATCCGTGAACTTCAGGCAGATCCCCGACAAACTAGCCGTGACGTGGTTCATTTCAAGGATGGAAGGGTTTTGGATCGCTACTCGCAGGCCCATATCATTGGCGACCATGTTTTTGGGCGGGTTTGGAGTTACCGTGACGTCACGGATCAGGCCAAATCCGAAGAGGCCTTACGGGAGAGTGAAGCCCGCTTTCGAGTGGTTGCCGAAACAGCTTCGGATGGGATTCTCACAATCGATGAGCGCGACCAGGTTCTCTATGCCAACGCTGCAGCTTCCCGCATTTTCACTTACCCTAAGGGCAGTCTTATTGGGATGCCGCTACAAGATCTGATTCCCGTAGGAATTAGCCACTCCTTTTGTTCCCTGCAGTCGTTTGAAGTTCTTGGATTGAACAAATCTGGCATTTATCTGCCGCTTGAAGTCTCCGTTGGAGAATCAACGATTGCGGGTGAAAATCAATTGACCGTCATATTCCGCGACATCACAGAACGCAAGCGCGTAGAATCGCAGCTGCAAGAGGCGAAAGAACAGGCTGAAGCTTCCAATCGATCTAAGAGCGAATTTCTCGCCAACATGAGTCATGAGCTAAGAACGCCATTGAACGCGATCCTTGGTTACTCGGAAATTATCGCCGAGGATGCTACTGACAATGGTCATACCGAATATCTGAGCGATCTCAACCGGATCCTCACCGCTGGGCGGCACTTGCTTTCACTCATAAACGACATTTTGGATTTATCCAAAATTGAAGCCGGCAAGATGATCATTCAGCCTGAATGGATCAATGTCGAAACCCTTGTTGAAGAATGCATTGCCACAGTAAAACCACTGGCTGCCAAGAACAACAACAAAATCGTTGTGCATCCCTGGAGTCCGCTTGGTTCTTACTGGACTGATCCCACTCGCTTCCGTCAAAGTTTGTTCAATCTTTTGAGCAATGCCTGCAAATTCACCCAAAACGGCCAGGTTGAGCTGTCCATGCAACCAGAAATGATCGAAGGTAAGGAATGGACTCACTGGTGCGTTCGGGACAACGGTAAAGGAATCAGTGAAGAAGATCAACAAAAACTCTTTACTGCCTTCACGCAGGTGAACTCATCAAGTTCGAAGAACGAAGGAGGTACCGGTCTGGGGCTGGCAATCACCAGAAGGCTTTGCGATGCGATGGGCGGGAAAATCGAACTCAAGAGCGCACTTGGAGAAGGCTCTGCGTTCACGATCACCCTTCCTCGATTGAAATTAAGCGAACTTGATGACTCGATGCTTTAGGGCTTGGCCCCACGGATCCAGTTGAGGATCGTCTCATACTCCTCAGACGCGGATGCTTCACGAGTAGTTTTGCCCCAACGCGTTCCACCGCCATGGGTAGTGGTGTGCAGCGCAGGGTCTCCGGCATTGTCGTTCGGTCGTGTTGGCTTGAGCAACAGAAGGCTTCGTTGGGGTTCAGCCAAATTCACTTCTCGCAAGACTGAGCTGAAATTGAACTGCGATTGCGTTTCGGTGAATCCGCCTTTGCCAGCCATGCGGAGAGGAAATTGGCCTTGCGTCGAGTGGCACAAAACGCAGGCCCGGCCGTCTCCATTCACTTTGGTCAGGATCGGCTGGACTTTCTGTTTAAAGTATTCGTAGTCGGGCTGCGGCAATTCTGGCTTGCTGCCTGTTCCTCGGAACCGGCCCAGTTCAGCGTGGTTCCAAACAAGCTCGGAGGCCGCCCGCTTCACTTGAGGATCCTTGTTATAGCGATTGAGTGCCGACAGACGCAATGAGAATCGTGATGGGTCGAGTGAATCAATCATGCGCCGTCGCACAACTCCCTGTGCCTTTTCCGCAAATTGCTTGCCCAGTACTGGATTGGTCGGCTCAGCAATGTAGCTCTTGACGAAAATCTCAACCGCGGCAGTTTCCAGCGCGCGGTTGCCTGAAGCGAGAGCCTCCATCATGGTTGTGCGGATCAGCGGGCCGTCGGCGATATGGGGGAATACTGCACTTGCTGCCAGCGCCTTGGCCATTGGGACCCCTTCTGGATGTAGCAAGAGGCTTTCCATGCGGCCTTGCAGATCGGAATTCCGCGTCAGACCTTCGCCTGGGGTCACAGCAGCCAGGGCGGGCAACAAAGTCTCCAGGGCCTCCCGGCCTCCCGGCTTCAACACACCCAACAGCGCTCGAACCAAATCTTTCTCAAACTCGATGGGTTGTTCGAGCTTCAATCTGCCGCGGACATCGTTTTCAAAGACGAATCGTACATCCTGAGAATGTGGGCCTGAAGCTAGGGCTATCACAGCCACCGCAAGGCGTCCACTCAAGCCCGCTGGAAATACGCTGAGCGCATGAATGGTGCTCTTGATGAGAGCCGGGTCGCCACTCTTCAGACAAGCCAGCAGTTCGTGCTCCAGGCCGGCTGTCACTTCGCCCAGATCGGGCAGCTCGCTATCGTTGCCAACACGAGTTTTGAAGAAGCGGTTGGCTGCTCCATAGCGGAAGGCCGCACTTTGCTGGTACGGTTCATAGCCGCCTTGGTGCAATTTGTCGACTCCGCGCGAGTATTCCGTAAAGTAGGCGGGCAAAACAACTTCACTGCGTTCCGCCAGATCCGGGGGCAATCCTGCGTGACGCTGTGGATGATCCCAGAGGGCCTGCAACAAAGCTTCTTTTGCACGGGGTGAGGCAGAGCTTAGTACAGCAGCCAAAGCATTCTGAACGCGAGTGCGTCGAGCGGCAAGTCCGGTAAGGGTTTTTTCCTGTTCGTCCGGATCGGTGATTTGCGCATTCCAGGTGGCCAGATAGCCCTCATTCTCGTCGATCATTGTGTAGAGGGCCTGCTTCCAGGCGCCCTGCACTGTTTCGTTTGTTTCGAGGGCAATCCTGGTGCTCACGGTTCTCAATATGGCCGTTGCCATTCCGATCTGATCTGCCTGCCATCCGTACCACCGCGCCAGAGCTTTTGCAGCATAGAACCGTAGTAGTGGCTCTTTGTCTTCAGAGAGCCTGATGACTTTTCCTAGTAATTCACGATTCTTGCTCAGGTCCCGAAAATGACTCCAGAAAACACGAATTCCCGCCAGCCGCTCTGCCGGGAGACGACTCTCGAGGAGCCGTTCTATCTCCGCAACATCTCCACTCTCCCGCAGCGTCCTCGCCACGGAGATGGCCGACACCTTGGTGTCAACTGCAAATTTGGGTGCCGTGACCAAGCGCCCCAGGGGATCTCCTGAGACCCTCGAAAGTTTATGAAACATTGCCAGCTCACTCAGAGCCATAACCGCAAACTGAGTATCGCGGAATGGAGTATCGAAGGCTTTGTGCCGGGACTCTCCCTGCCACTCTCCGCTTAGTTTTTGTTTTGACAGACACAGGTCGTAGAGACGCTTGATTCGCGTGTCATTCAA
>JAPKYY010000478.1 GCA_026394095.1 Acidobacteriota bacterium
CACCCAATCGCCAGCGAATGCAGAATCGTAACTGTAAACAGCCGCCATCGGAAAAGAGCCATCGGCAGCACCGGGTCAGGGCTCGACTTCTCAACCCGCCACAGCCAGTAACCAAGCACCGCAGACAAAGCAATCAGCGCCCACCCATACCAAACCGTGACATCGATCAAACCGAGCAGCAGCGAAACTGCCGCCAGTGTCACCAGAATTGCCCCCGGATAATCGATATGCGGCTTTCCCTCAGTCAGCACATGACGATCCTCCCACCAATGCCAGACAAACCAGGCCGACAAAATCCCAAACGGGATATTGATATAAAACACGCTCGGCCAACCCACACTGTCTACCAGAAAGCCCCCCAGTAGCGGGCCAACAATACTAGAAATCCCCCAAACAGCGCTAAACAGGGCCTGCACACGCGCCCGTTCCTCAAAGCTGAACATGTCACCGATCATCACCAGCGCCAAAGGCAGCAATCCAGCCGCACCCAATCCCTGCAATCCCCGAAACACGATCAGCCAGATCATGCTCGGAGCAATCGAACAAAGCAAACT
This sequence comes from Acidobacteriota bacterium, assembly GCA_026394095.1. Lineage (GTDB taxonomy): Bacteria > Acidobacteriota > Terriglobia > Bryobacterales > Bryobacteraceae > Bryobacter. The sequence continues at coordinate 555 of JAPKYY010000478.1, forward strand.
GGCGATCAAAAACAACGCCATCGCCCACGCATAAACCACCCGCCGACCTAAAATGTCGCTCAATTTCCCAGCAACCGGAATTCCGGCGCTCGATGCCAGCACATAGATCGAAAACGACCACCCATAGATACTCAGGCCGCCCATCTCACCAACGATCGTCGGCATGGCAGTTGCCACCACCGTCGATTCCATTGATCCCATGAACGACCCAATCATCAACCCAAGGGTCACCACTTTGCGAGGCTATACCCAGGAAAGCCAAACCGCAACACCCGCCACTATCAACTCCACCAGCAACACAATCAGTGTCGCCGACTGTACTAGCCGGATCACAGAAAACAATCCCACCACCCCGGCAGCAGCAATCAGCCCCAGTCTTTGCGACCTTAAAGCCCAATACACCAACGCCTGCACCGCAAACTGCATCGTAAAGGGAAAGAACAGCCTTCGGTCCCCGGTGATTACAAAAGCGCCCAACCAAAGCAGGCTAATGAAACTCGTGGCTGCCAATTCCAAAGGCTCTTTGACAAAAGGCATTAGACAAAGCATCGACGCCAGCGCCATCAAGAACCAAGCCCATCCACCGAGCAGGTAACCGAGAGACGAAATCGATAATGCCGTCAAAAATAAAAAGGCCAAAGCAAATTATAGAAAATTATCGCAGCGTAGCCTTGTCGAGGGAATCCCAACCATAGGCCTGGGCAACCCGGTTCACAATCTCAGTGGCAAGCTGCGATCCATTCTCTCCGTTGGTCATCACCACCACGCCATATCCCTTAGCCCGATGCGCCTTCAGGGTGCACCGAAATCCCCAGTTGGCACCGCCATGGCTGAAGTACCACCCCTGCCCTTCATGCGCGACAGAAAATCCAACCGCAAAGGGCCCAACCCCAACCGGGCTAACCATCTCCTGCATCGCGGCTCTGTTGAGAACTCTTGAAGATTGCCCGGCAAGCGTTGACTGCACCTCAATCGCAAACTTCGCAAGATCCGTAGCCGTCGTCCAAAGACCGGCAGCAGCACCCTCAGGATAGACATGCCAGGCCGCACCCATCCGCTTGCCGTCTCCACCATGCGCCCGAGCCGCTTGCTTTTCCCGCACAGCAGGCAACGGCTGTTCATAGGTGCTGTTGGTCATTCCAATTGGCCCAAGAATCCAGTCCTGCATGATCTGGACAAACGGTTTGCCCACAGCCTCCGTCAAGGCAAGCTGCTCAATCATCACCGCACCACCTGAATATTGCGCCGCAACCATTGGCGCACGAACCACCCGCACCGGACCCTGCGGCGAAGGAGCCTGTCCATCCAGAATCTGCTGCACCGTTGGCAGCGCCGCTCCTGGAGCATAACCAGGAAACCCATACCCGTCCCCCGTACCCGACGTATGGCTCATTAGCGTCCTAGGCGTAATCGTGCCACCAAAAGAACTCTGCACCTTCCAGGATTTGAGGATGCTATTGATATCCTGATCGAGCCCAAACTTCTTCTCCTGAATCGCTTTTAAAGAAGCCATAGCCGCAACCGGCTTACTGATCGAAGCAGCCTGAAACATGGTGTCGTTGCTAACGGGTTTCCCACTCTCAACATCCGCGACACCCCATGATTTAGCCCAATGGATCTTGAAATCCCGAATCACCGCCACACTAACCCCAGGAACACGCAAACGAGACATCATCTCTTCCAACCTCAGAGGATCCATTCCCTGACGATTCGGCGATTGCGCCCCTTCAACAGCAGCAATCATTTGCGACGGGTCCTGTCCGAAACAAAAACAGGAAAACACCAGGGAAAAGAGGAAAAATGAGGAAATGCGCATGGCGGCTTCCAATATACCAATACTGGAGAAAATCCCGTCAAGCTACAGAATCAAAAGGGGATAGAAAGTGTTAAATGGTCGGGCCGGCGAGATTCGAACTCGCGACCTCTTGCACCCCAAGCAAGCGCGCTACCAGGCTGCGCTACGGCCCGAACATACAACCTTTTCATGATAGCTCACTTCTTCTGCGCTGCGGTCAATTTCCTCATCAATTCAATTGTTGGTTTTGGAGCCTCAAATTCCGCCTCCTCCAGAGGGCTCCGCCCAAAGCGATCCTTCACATTCAAATCCACACCCTTGGCAACCAGATATTCGATGACATCGTTCAACCCAAACCGGATCGCCGCATGCAGCACCCCGCCATCTCCTTTGCGAGTCTCATTCACATCCACCCCGGCCTCCACCAGAAACTGAATCGGAGCCAGCTTCCGCGCGAAACTAGCCAGCACCAGAGCATTGATCCCCTCCGGATTCTTCTCCTTCGCACTCGCCCCTAAACCGATCAGCGTCTTCATCATCTCCACATTCCCTGTCTGCGCAGCCGTTAAGAACGGAGTCAAACCACCAACCCGGAAGAAACCACCCCTGCCCGAGGCAACCGCCGTCTGCGCCTTCAAATCCGCCCCGCGGCTCACCAATTCCTTCACCAATGCAATCTTCCCCTGCTGCACCGCCTCATGCAGCGGCGTACTCCCGTTCTTGTCCCGTCCGTTTATGTCCACCCCATAATTCAGCATCAACATCGCAACACTCTCATGCCCCCGGCTCAAAGCAATCAAAAACGGTGTAGCCCCGTCCGGGCTCACAGTCTTCGTCTCAGCCCCACCAGCAATCAGCGCTTTCACCGTGTCAACATTCCCACCCTGAGCCGCAAACAACAACGCGTTATAGCCCTTCTTCGAAATCGTGCTCACTGGCGCACCCTTCTCAAGCAACATCTTCGTTATCTCAGCGTTGCCCTCTGCAGCAGCCCACATCAAAGCCGTCTGCCCGGATCGAGACTCCATCACATCCGCCTTCGCCCCAGCCTCAAGCAACCGCTTCACAATTCCTTATCCTCACGGCTTACCGCCCAACTCAGCGCAGTCGAACCATCCGGCCTCGCCTCATTCACCTTCGCCCCAGCTTTCAAAAGCGCTAACACACGCTTCTGGTCCCCCTTTTGAACGGCTTCAATCAGGCGAGGATCGAAGCTGGCCGCAATCAGTCCGAAAAGGAGAAGAATTCCCATATGAAAAATGATAGATTAATAATCAACGAGTTACCACCCTTGCCCCGGGCTTATTTCCTCCTCCTTATATTGTTCAACTCCGCCTCGGCTCAGGATGCCGCCGCAGACTCAACTCAAAAAACAATCAACCGTACTTGCTTCGGCTGCCATAACGAAAAACTCAAATCCGGCAGTCTCTCACTCCAGGGTCTAAAAGCCTCAGACATCGCAGCTTCCACTCCCGAATGGGAGAAAATCCTCCGCAAAGTCCGCGGTGGCGAGATGCCCCCTCCAGCCGGCCCCAAACTCTCCGATGAAGCAAGAGCCTCCGTAGTCGCCCACGTCGAAAAATCCCTCGACGAAAACTTCTCCCGCAAACCCAATCCCGGCACTCCCTCCATCCACCGTCTCAACCGCGCCGAATACTCAAACGCCATTCGCGACCTCCTCGCCCTCGATCTCGACCATTCCGCCACTCTCCCCTCAGACGATTCCGGCTACGGCTTCGACAACATCGGTTCCGTTCTCACAACCTCGCCGATGCTCCTTGAAAAGTACTTGAGCACCGCCCGCCGCGTAGCCCGCCTCGCCGTCGGCACCATCAAAGCCGCCCCGGCCATCGAGCGCTACACCCAAAAATCCCGCGAAGTTCTAACTACCGACCAGATGCCACTAAGCGTCCGCAACGGCTTCGCCATCCAGCGCTATTTCCCTCTGGACGCAGAATACTCCATCCTCGTAAGAATGCGCGGCACCCCCGATCCCCTCCTCCCTGTTTCCCAACTCGACATCCGCGTCGATGGCCAACGTGCAAAACTCCTCGAAGCAAACGTCGACCCAGCCGAAGAGAACCAGGTGACAAGGAACTTTGAAATCCGCGTCCCACTCACAGCCGGCATGCACTCAATCGGTGCTGGCCTTCTCGTAGAATCCCCCAAAACCGAATCAGGCGTCCAACAGCGCCGCGGCTTCGGGCCCCCACCATCATTCGGTCTCGGCATCGATTACATCACCATCGGTGGCCCCTTCCAGCCCAAAGGCCCGGGCGAAACCGCCAGCCGCAAACGCATCTTCACCTGCCGCCCATCAGCCGCGTTATCCGAAACCGCTTGCGCCAACAAAATCCTCACCCCAATTGCCAGACGAGCCTACCGCCGCCCCATCCAACCCACCGAGCTGCAGCCCATCCTAAAGATCTTCGCCGAAGGCCGCAAAGACGGTGGCAGCTTCGATTCTGGAATCGAGACAGCACTGCGAGCCATCCTCGTCTCCCCCAACTTCCTCTTCCGAGTCGAAAATACCCCGGCAGGCTTAGCGCCCGGCACCTCCCACAAGGTCTCAGACCTTGAACTTGCATCTCGCCTCTCCTTCTTCCTATGGTCCAGCGTCCCCGACGACGAACTCCTCCGTCTCGCCTCAAACAAACAACTCCGCCCAGTCCTTGCGCAACAAGTCAAACGCATGCTGGCCGACCCCAAAGCAAACTCTCTAGTCGACAACTTCGCTGGCCAATGGCTACAACTGAGAAACATCGCCGGCTGGAAACCAGACCCCGACAAATACCCGGCTTTTGACGACAGCCTCCGCGCTGCCTTTCAAAAGGAAAGCGAACTCTTCTTCGCCCACATCGTCGAACAGGACCGCAGCGTTCTCGATCTCATCAACGCCGACTACACTTTCTTGAACGAACGCCTGGCCCGCCACTACGGCGTACCCAACGTCAAAGGCTCCTACTTCCGCCGCGTCAGCGTAAATCCGGCAGAACGGGGGGGCGTCCTCAGCCAGGGCGGTATCCTCACCGTCACCAGTTACCCAACCCGCACCTCACCAGTCCTCCGAGGAAAATGGGTCCTCGAGAACATCCTCGGTTCCCCGCCCCCACCCCCACCCGCCGACGTACCAGACCTCGAAGACCACGCCTCAACCTCACCCAAAGACCTGCGCGCCGCCCTCGAAAAGCACCGTGCCAGCCCGGCCTGCGCTTCCTGCCACTCACGCCTCGATCCCCTAGGCTTCTCGCTGGAGAATTACGATGCCGTCGGCCGCTTCCGAAAAGCCGAAGGCGGCTCCACAATCGACGCAACTGGCGCCCTCCCCAACGGCAAAATCCTCGACGGCCCCCAGGGACTCAAACAAGTCCTGATGAGCCGCCAGGACGAATTCGTCGATTGCCTCACAGAAAAGTTTCTAACCTATGCCCTCGGACGTGGCCTCGAATCGAGCGACCAACCCACCGTCCGCCAGATCCGCCGCGAGACTGCCAAGAAAGATTACCGCTTCTCAGCTCTCGTACAATCAATAGTTGACAGCGTCCCATTCCAGATGAGGAGAAACCCGGAACCATGAAGTCTTTAGCCCGCCGTACTTTCTTGAGAGGAGCAGGCGC
>JAPKYY010000275.1 GCA_026394095.1 Acidobacteriota bacterium
CTCGGCTGCGCAGCGTTCCAATATCGTAGGTAGCGTCGCGTTACCAACCGACCGTCCACGTGGAGAATTGGTTCGTCAGTTCTTCAACACATCAGCATTCGCGTTTCCAGGAGACGGTCAGTTGGGAAATGCCGCCCGAGCCGTTGGAATCGGTCCAGGTTACTTCAACGTGGACACATCCCTGATGAAGAACTTTCAGGTGAAGGAACGTGCGCAAGTGCAACTGCGTGGCGAATTGTTTAACCTGCTGAATCGACCGAACTTCTCCAATCCCAGCGGACTCCGAAGCTCGCCCGCATTCGGACAAATCAGCAACACTGTCAACGATGGGCGTTTCATTCAGTTGGGCGTTCGCGTCAGTTTCTGACCGCGCCATTGGCTCGGTCAGGGATACAACCACACGGTAAGCGGCTGAGAAACCGCGCTACCGAACGGCAAAGAAGGGCGGCATAGTGGGAGCATGGTGAGAAACGAGTAGGCCGCAGCGAGTATTGGAAGACGCTAGGGGCAGAGCAGGAGTACAGCGGACCATCGGTGCGCCGTTACTGCGAGCAAGCGAAGGTGGGCGAGCATTCGTTCTACGCTTGGCAAGCGCGGCTTCGCAAGGAACCAATGAGGGTGGGGACATCCATGATAGGTAAAAGTCAAGGGAAAACGGAGATTTCCCAGGCCTCGGAGTCCGAAGCTAGTCATGGGCGAAAGCAGCGGCTGGCAACAGGTATTTGAATCTGGGCAAGAGGTCTACAGAACAGGTCTGTGACCAGACATCCATTTGCGGGATCGAAGCGTCGGCCTCCGTCCCGAAGATTGAGTTGAAGTAAAACCCGCCAGCTCCGAAACAGCCTCTAGCGGCATCGGTGCCGGAGCGCCGTGCCGAGTCCCCCTACGTGGAGTCTGGCGGGAACCTGTTAACACGGGCCGCAGCCAATGTTATGGGAATAGCTCAACGCAAAGACGAAGGCTGCGCCGGCGATCCCTGATTGCAAGATCTGTTAGGCGGCCGATAGCCTCGCCTTTGACGCGGAAGCCACTAAGGCACTGGGGGAAGCCACTAAGGCACTGGGCCTTTCTTGCTGTCGTTTTCCTTCGAGATCTGCAAAGTGCTCACGGTCGACGGCGAGTAGATACGCTACCAGTTTCCGCGCCACCGCCAAAGTGGCGCGGTTGGTATGTCCCTTGGCCCGTTCTTTGGTTTGAATCTCCTTGAGCTTCTCGTTATGAATCGGCGCCAGCTTGGCAGCCTCGATCAACACCGGCTGCAAATAAGTATTACGCTGCTTGGAAATCGGTCCACGCCTCTCCTTGCCCGCTGACTCGCGCAACGCGCTAGTCAATCCGCAGTAACTCAAGGCATGCTTCACGTTGGCGAAGCGCGCAGGATCCCCAACCTCCAGCGCCCAGGTCAGCGCCGTCACCGGGCCCACGCCCTCGATCTGCATCAGCTTTCCAACCCTCACTCGCAAATCGGGATGCTGGCTTAGCATCTTCATCAGTTCGGCATTCATTCTGTTAAGCGACTCGATCTGAAAGCGGCTGAAGCGCAGCAGCGGTTTAAGCTCTGCAGTGACAGCGCTCTCAGCTTTGACAAATTCGTCGAAATACTTCTTCTGGTGGATCTTTTTCTTCGCATACTCAATGCCATGTTCCATCAGCAGCGTCGTAGTCTTGTTCTTGAACTTCACGGTCTCGTGCACCACCAGGCGGCGGAATCGCAGCTGCCTGCGCAGCGCTTCCAGCGCGCCCGATAGCACGTAACAACGGGGAAACATGTTGATGCGCAGTAAGTCGGCTAACATCCGGGCGTCGAGTTTGTCACTCTTGCGTTTTCCTGAACTGATTGCTTTCATACGCGCGGGATGGCCCATCCACAGCTCGTCCGCTAGCGGCTCGATCTCACGGTATATCCAACTGCTGAACAGTGTGGCTTCCATGCCCGCTCGCCAAGGCCGCGGCAGTTGTAAGGCCCAGGCCTTGAGCTCTTCCCGGCGAGATGGCAGTTTGCCCTCAGAGACGATTTCGCCATCGGCTTGCTTCACGCAATAAGCGATGACTTGCTTGTGGACGTCGAGTCCGACAAAATATTGAATGTTCATTAGGTAGGTCCTCCACGATTGGCATGTTTAGGGTTTGCAACACCCTGTCCTGATTGTGGAGGATCTTTCTCCACTACCTATGCATTCAAACAGCCTCTTCAGACGGATGTGTCCCTCCGCAAAATCGCTGGCAGCACTCCACGCTGCGGGACCCTTCAAGCCAGAGAGAGATTGCCTCCGGCGCATTTCAGCCAGCCTGGATCAACTCGCCCATAGCTCCAGCCATCAAAATCCCCGTCTTCAAACCCGAATGCAAACCCTGCAACTCAAATTCTAAGCATCGCTTCTGTCTCAACCAGCCAGCCTGCTTCGCTCCACCCAAAGCCATACGCCGGATTCAGGATCAGCCAAAGCCCACCCGCCTTCGCTACACAAAACCCGGAATCCGCCGCCCGCAACACACCCCAGATCTCAACTCCCAGCCAAACCTCCACTCCACGCCCCAATAAGTGAGACGCCTTCTCACCTATTCTGTTCTTTGGACGACCGCAAAAATTTAAGAGCCAGACTCCATATTCACCATCAACCAAAACCCGGCCCTAGCTCTACAAAACAACGCTAAGAAATCCCTGTCTGCCAGTGGTGCTGACGATAGCTCCGAGAAAAATCTCATTCGCCACGATCTAGCGATACACTTCACCCCTGTGACCAATTCGGATGACTTCAACAAACTTCTGTTTGTCGTCAATCGTATAAACGATTCTGTAGTCGCCGATCCGAACGCGCCACGCAGAAAAATGGTTGATTAGCTTCTTCGATCCCGCAGGCCGGGGATTCGTAGCCAGGCCTTCGATCACTCCAAACACCCGCGCCAGAACATCTTTAGCAAGTGCGCGCAATTCTCTGCGGGCCGAGCTTGCTAAGTCAACTTGATAATGAAGATCTGGCACAAGGGCATCTAGGCCAGCAGGCCTTCAGCACGCAGTTCTGCTTCGATCACGGACAAAGGAATTCGGGGCTCAGACGCCCTCTCGGCAATCGAATTCAGGTCTTCCAAATCTTCGGCAAGAGAACGCAGCGCAGCGGAAACAACATCCTCAGGCTTACCATAAAGGCCAGTCTTCATGGCCTGCTCGATGATGTTTTGTATCTCGTCGGTCAATTCGATAGACATTTTGCCTCCGCAGTACTTCGAGAATAACAGAAATGGCACTCAAAGCGCCTCTGCACAGCCTGCCAGCAGGCCCCGCTTCACCCAAAGCCCAACTGGGCCCCGTTCTGGCCTGCAGAACGCCAGCGCGCAAGATGAATGCCGAACCCGTTCACGCTCCACCAAAATTTATCTTGCCTCTGTTTTCAATCACTTAGCGCCAGCACCCCGCCAGCCCCATTTCACCCGCTGCTAGAACTAATCCCGGGCTACCACTTGTGCCCAACTACAAAACTAAGCAGTTACTGAAGGACAAATAGTGATGCCAACCGAAAAACAGATCGCGGCGAATCGCCGTAACTCCAAAAAAAGCACTGGCCCCAAAACCCGCGAAGGCAAATTTAAATCCAGCCTCAACGCGCTCCGCCACGGTGCCTACAGCGAAACCCACATCCTCAAAACCGAAGACCCCGGCATCTTCAAAAATCTGGCTCAGGAAATTCTCGATGAACTCCAGCCCCAAACCCCAACCGAACTCGAACTCGTCGACCAACTCATCCAAACCGTCTGGCGTCGTCGCCGCATCACATCTCTCATCCAAATGCGCCTCAATCAGGCCATCGAAGAAGTAATCACCGAACAAAGCCAAATCCAGCCCGCAGAAGACAGACCTACACCCACTCAGATCACCGACCTCGCCATGGAAAAGCTCGAAAGCCTGAAGCCGTCTTTTGCTCGCCAGGAAGCTATGGAACTCCGCCTCATGGCACTCTTCCAACGAACCCTCAACCGCCTCGAACATGTACGAAAAATCGCAAACAAAGCCAAATTGGAGTTAAATCCTTTATTGCTGGTAGCTTGAACCACACACTTCTGCTGTAGACCAGAATTCCTGACCCTTAATAAATGCCTCGGAAAACCCTTCCGGGGGCGCGGGCCAGTGACAGCAGGGACCTCAAGTCCTCTGTCCGCCGCGCAAGTTCTTTGACATCCTGCCAAATTTACCGCCCTGCTCATCTTCGCATTCCGCCGGTGAATAATCCCCAGCGGCCGGATCAGGCTCGGACTCAACTCCGCTACCCGCAGCTTCCCCTCTTCCACTTCCTTCTCCACCACCGGATGCGGCACAATGCTAACCCCGCTCCCCAGAATCACCGCCTCCTTGATCATCTGAAGATTGTCGAAGTGCATCACCACATCCACTTCCGCCCCATTCTCCTTCAGATAAGCGTCAATATCTTTCCGAATCGGCAAATCCTCATCAAAGGCGACAAACGAAGTCCCGTCCAGCCGGGCCGGCGTCACCCGCTTCATGCCTCCCAGCAAATGCCCCGGCGGCATCGCCAGCACCATCCGCTCCTTCCGCCAAGGCAGAGCCATAATCTCGCGATTAGAAACCGGATAACTCACCAACCCGATTTCGGCCCGCTCCTCACGCACCGCTTCGTACACTTTCTCCGGCCGCAAATACTCAACCTTCAAATGCGCATCCCGGTACCGACCCCGAAACTGATCCTCCAGCCGGTGCATCTTCGACAATCCAACCGAATAAATCGAAGCCACCCGCACTTCCCCGCTCGTCGACCTCTTCAACTCGTCGAGTTCCGTATCAAACTCGCTCTTCTTCCGCAGCACTTCCCGGCAGAACTCCAGATACGCCTGGCCAGCAGGCGTCACCCGGATCGGCCTCGTACTCCGGTCCATCAATTCGATCCCGAAACACCGCTCAAGTTCTTGTAAATGCTGGCTCGCCGCACTCTGGCTCACCTTGTTTAAGACGGCCCCCCGGCTCACGCTCCGGCTCTGCGCGATATCCCGAAACAACCGCATATGTTCCAACTGCACGAAGAGCAGCATATCATAACCAAGCCTAATAGTACAAGGAAACAGTTTCAGCTTGCCTAATGACGAATTTTCTAGCTATACTCAGTGAATCCCGAGGTGTATCTATGACTGATCTCCCTAATTCCGCCATGCTGCGAGGACTCCCTGAAGCTCAGGGCCTCTATGACCCCGCTCGCGAACGCGACGCCTGTGGTCTCGGTTTTGTCGCCAACATCAAGGGCGAAAAATCCCACGACATCATCCAGAAGGGCATTCAGATTCTCATCAATCTGACCCACCGCGGTGCCTGCGGTTGCGACCCCGACACCGGCGACGGCGCCGGCATCCTCATCCAGATCCCTCACAAGTTCTTTGTCCGCGAATGCTCTGACATCGGCTTCACCCTGCCCAAAGCAGGCGAATACGGCGTCGGCATGGTCTTCCTTCCCGTCCAGCGCACCCAGCGCCTCCAGTGCGAAGGCATCATCGAACGTATCGTCCGCGAAGAAGGTCTCACCGTCCTCGGTTGGCGCGACACCCCCATCGATTCCAACGCCATCGGCCGCCTCGCTCGCGATTCTCAGCCCTACATCCAGCAGATCTTCATCGGCCGCGCTGCAGACATGTCCGAAGATGACCTCGAGCTCCGCCTCTACGCCATCCGCAAACGGGCTGAGAATGAAATCGCCACCTCCGAAATCCGGGATCGCGACTTCTTCTACTTCCCCTCGCTCTCCTGTCGCACCATCATCTATAAGGGCCTCCTCCTCGCCCCGCAGATCGCCAACTTCTACAAAGAACTCCAGGACCCCGAAGTCGCCAGCGCCCTCTGCCTCGTCCACCAGCGCTTCTCAACCAATACGTTTCCTACCTGGCAACTCGCCCACCCCTTCCGGTACATGTGTCACAACGGCGAAATCAACACCGTCCGTGGCAACGTCAACTGGATGCACGCTCGCCAGGCCGTCCTCGCCAGCGACCGTTTCGGCGATCTCCGCCGGCTCTTCCCGATCGTCACCCCAAACGGTAGCGATTCCTCTTCGCTCGACAACGTGATCGAGTTCCTTACCCTCGGTGGCCGCGAACTGCCTCACGTCATGGCCATGCTGATGCCCGAAGCCTGGGATCAGGACACAGCCATGGATCCCGCCAAGAAAGCTTTCTACGAGTACCATGCCTCGCTCATGGAACCCTGGGATGGCCCCGCAGCTGTAGCCTTCACCGACGGCCGCCTCATCGGAGCAACGCTCGATCGCAACGGCCTCCGCCCCGCCCGCTACATGGTCACTCACGATGGCCTGCTCATCATGGCTTCGGAAACCGGCGTCCTCCCCGTCAAGCCCGAAGACATCAAAGAGAAAGGCCGCCTCCAGCCCGGCAAGATGCTCCTCGCCGACCTGGCTGCCGGTCGCATCATCCCCGACACCGAAGTCAAGCAAATGCTTTCGAGCAAGCAACCCTACCGCGAGTGGCTCGACAAACAGCAGATCACTCTCGACCGCCTGCCCGCCCCACCCCGCTGGCACGAAACCGAATTCCACACCATCCTCGAGCGGCAGCGCGCCTTCGGCTACACCGAAGAAGACGTCCGCATGATCATGGTCCCCATGGCCAGCGCCGGCGAAGAACCCATCGGCTCGATGGGCACCGACACCCCGCTCGCTTGCCTCAGCGACAAACCACAACCGCTCTTCAACTACTTCAAGCAGCTCTTCGCCCAAGTCACCAATCCGCCGATCGATCCGATCCGCGAAGAACTTGTCATGTCGCTCACCAGCTACATCGGCACCGAACGCAATATCCTTGAAGAGACGCCTGAGCACTGCCATACCTTCAAGCTCAAGCACCCCATCCTCACCAACCACTACCTCGAACAGCTCCGCCATGTGCGTTGGGGTGAATTCCTCGCCACCACCATTCCAACTCTCTTCGATGCCGCAGGCTCCGAACAGGATCTCGAAGAAGCACTCGACCGTCTCTGCCGTCGCGCCTCACTTGCCATCCAGAAGGGCTACCGCCTGCTGATCCTCTCAGACCGTGGCGTCGATCAGAACTCGGCACCAATCCCCTCGCTGCTGGCTCTAACTGCCGTCCACAACCACCTGGTCCGCGAAGGCACCCGCTCACAGGTCGCCCTCATCGTTGAATCCGGCGAGCCCCGCGAGATCATGCACTTCGCCCTCTTGATCGGCTACGGTGCTAGCGCAGTCAATCCATACCTGGCCATCGAGACCCTCGAAGACCTCGCACAAAAGGGCCGCTTGCCCGAAGGCGTCACCTTCGAGAAGGCACTCAGCAACTTCAAGAAAGCCATCGGCAAAGGCCTGCTGAAGGTCTTCTCTAAGATGGGCATCTCAACGCTGCAATCTTACCGAGGCGCCCAGATCTTTGAAGCCATCGGCCTCAGCAAGCCCTTCGTCAAGAAGTACTTCACCGGCACCGCCACCCGCATCGAAGGTGTGGGCCTCGAAGTCATCGCCAAAGAAGCGAAGATGAAGCACGACTTCGCCTTCCGCCCCACAAACTCCTTCTCGACGGACCTCGACGCCGGCGGCAATTATCACTTCCGCGTCCACGGCGAATTCCACTCCGTCAATCCAGACTCGGTTTCGAAACTCCAGCACGCCGTCCGTCAAAACAGCTATTCCACTTTTGAGGATTACGCCAAGTCCATCGACCAGCAGAACAAGCAACTCTGCACACTCCGTGGCCTGATGGATTTCAAGTATGCTGCCCAACCCATCTCCCTCGATGAAGTTGAGCCGGCCACTGAAATCGTCAAGCGCTTTGCCACCGGTGCAATGAGCTTCGGCAGTATCTCAAAAGAAGCCCACGAGACTCTTGCCATCGCAATGAACCGTATGGGCGGCCGCTCCAATACCGGGGAAGGTGGCGAAGACTCCGATCGCTACAAGCCCATGCCGAATGGCGATTCCAAGCGCAGCGCCATCAAGCAGGTCGCCAGTGGTCGCTTTGGTGTCACCACTGAATACCTGGTCAATGCCGAAGAGCTCCAGATCAAAGTCGCCCAGGGTGCCAAGCCCGGTGAAGGTGGTCAGCTCCCCGGCCACAAAGTAGATGAGAACATCGCCCGTGTCCGCTTTGCAGTACCCGGGGTCAGCCTCATTTCCCCGCCCCCACACCACGACATCTACTCCATCGAAGATCTCGCGCAGTTGATCTACGATTTGAAGAACGTCAACCCCGAGGCCCGCATCTCCGTCAAGCTCGTCAGTGAAGTCGGGGTAGGCACGGTTGCCGCAGGTGTGGCCAAAGCCCACGCCGACGTCATCCTGATTTCAGGCGACACCGGTGGCACCGGCGCAAGCCCACTCACCAGCCTCAAGCACGCTGGCTCCCCCTGGGAACTCGGCCTCGCCGAGACTCAGCAAACGCTGGTGATGAATGACCTCCGCAGCCGCGTCCGCATCCAGGTCGACGGCAAGATGCAGACCGGTCGCGATGTCGCCATCGGCGCACTCCTCGGCGCCGAAGAGTTCGGCTTCTCTACCGCCCCGCTCATCGCCATGGGCTGCATCATGATGCGCAAGTGCCATCTCAACACCTGCCCCGTCGGCATCGCGACTCAGAACCCTGAGTTGCGCAAGAAGTTTGAAGGCACTCCCGAAAACGTCATCAACTTCTTCTTCTTCATCGCAGAACAACTCCGTGGCATCATGGCCAAACTCGGCCTTCGCACAGTCCAGGAAATGGTCGGCCGCACAGACCTGCTCGAGACACGCAAGGCCATCACTCACTGGAAGGGCAAGACGCTCAGCTTTGCCAACCTTTTCTACAATCCGCCCGTGCCGCAGCGCGTCTCACGCTTCTGCACCACCTCGCAGGATCACGGCCTTGTCGAAGCCCTCGACTACAAACTGATCTCGCACGCCAAAGGAGCCATCGAGCACGGCACGAAGGTGGACTTCAAACTGCCCATCCGCAACGTCCATCGCACCGTCGGCGCCATGCTCTCGGGTGAGATCGCCAAGCGCTACGGCAACGAAGGCCTTCCCCACGACACAATCAACTTCGAGTTCAACGGTAGCGCTGGCCAAAGCTTTGGAGCCTTCCTCTCGAAGGGCGTCACCATGCGCCTCGAAGGCGACTCCAACGACTACACCGGCAAAGGCCTCTCCGGCGGACGCATCATCGTCTACCCGCCGAAGAAGTCTACCTTCCTGCCGGACGAGAACATCATCATCGGCAACACTGCCCTTTACGGCGCCACCAGTGGTGAGTCCTTCTTCAACGGCCGCGCTGGCGAACGCTTCTGCGTTCGTAACTCCGGCGCCACCGCTGTGGTGGAAGGCGTCGGCGACCACGGCTGCGAATACATGACCAAGGGCCTCGTTCTCTGCCTCGGCTCCACCGGGCGCAACTTCGGCGCCGGCATGTCCGGCGGCATCGCATATGTCCTCGATGAAACCGGGGACTTCCAGACCAACCTCTGCAATCGTGCCAGTGTCGATCTCGACCCGGTCGAATCCGCAGAAGACATCAACACGCTCAAGCAACTCCTCGAACGTCACTGGCAATACACCTCGAGCCCCAAGGCCCGCTGGGTCCTCGATGAATTCGGCAAGTTCCTGCCCAAATTCGTCAAGGTCTTCCCGCACGAGTTCAAGCGTGTCCTGGGCGTAGCCCGCACTCCAATTTCAACCCCCCAACCAGCCAAGTCCGCCAAGCGTGAGGTGATCCATGGGTAAGCACACC
>JAPKYY010000640.1 GCA_026394095.1 Acidobacteriota bacterium
GCGTTGCGGCTGGGCATCACACAATCCATCATGTCTACGCCACGGGCCACATATTCAGGCAATTCTTCGGGTAGACCGACGCCCATGACGTAGCGGGGCTTGTTTGCAGGCAGCATCGGGGCGACGACTTCGGTCATCGCAAGACTGTCAGGACGGGGTTCGCCCACGCTGAGTCCGCCGATGGCATAGCCGTATGCGTTTAGTTCCAGTAGGGATTCGGCTGAAGCTATGCGCAAGTCCTGGTACATTCCGCCTTGAACGATGGGAAAAAGAGCGTGGTTTTGTTCGGATTCTGCCCGGGGGCCACGGTAATGGTCGAAGGCGCGGCGAGCCCATCGGGTGGTCATCTCCATACTTTGGCGGGCACGTTCGTAGGTGGCGGGGTATTCGGTGCACTCGTCGAGCACCATCATGATGTCGCTGCCGAGGGCGAGTTGGAC
The DNA here is from genome assembly GCA_026394095.1 of Acidobacteriota bacterium. GTDB lineage: Bacteria > Acidobacteriota > Terriglobia > Bryobacterales > Bryobacteraceae > Bryobacter. Next base: position 441 of record JAPKYY010000640.1, read on the forward strand.
GTCGACGGTGCTTTCGGGAGTGAAGACGTGGCGATCGCCGTTGAGGTGGCTTTGAAACTCGACGCCTTCTTCGCGAACTTTTCTCAATTCGCTGAGGCTGAAGACCTGGAAGCCGCCGCTGTCGGTAAGGATGGCGCGGGGCCAGTTCATGAATTTGTGGAGGCCGCCGAGGGCTTTTACGGTTTCGTGGCCGGGCCGGAGGAAGAGATGGTAGGTGTTGGAGAGGATGATGGGGGCATCGATATCGTCTTCGACATCGCGGGGCATCACGCCCTTGATGCTGGCCTGGGTGCCGACAGGCATGAAGATCGGCGTTGGGATTACGCCGTGGGGGGTGTGGAGTTTGCCTGCGCGGGCACCTGTGTCAGGACAGACAGCCTGCAGTTCAAAGTGAAAGGGTTCCAACCTTCTATGGTATCTGCCGATGCTATCCTCACGCCATGCAGCCTATCGGTCGTTTTTCGTACCTGTTTTGCGGCGTGCTTCTGGTGGTGGTGAAGTTTGCGATTGACGCGCTGGTGGCGAAGCTGTTTGGGCGTCAATGGTCTGCATTTATCTATTGGTCACCCCTAAACCTCAAACTGTTTTCGCTTTCTGGCAATGAACGCAACTTCGCATTTGCGCTCGCAGCCGTTTCCGTTCCATTTATTGCGGTTGGCATCTGGCTTACGGTTCGAAGACTACGGACGCTTCGGCTTCATCCCTGGCTGTCCATCCTCTTCTTTCTTCCAGTAGTGAATCTGATTTTTTTTGCTTTCCTCATTGCGGCACCTGAATTTGAGAAAAAGGAACCAGTAGCGGGAACCGCCAACGGTCTGCGCATTTTTCAAGAAGACTCCGTCACTTCGATGCTTGGAGCGGTTGGGATAGCGGCTCTGTGCGCAGGCCTCGCTGTGTGGTTTTCGATTGTGACGCTCGGCTCTTATGGCTGGGGAGTGTTTCTGGCTGTTCCATTCTGCACGGGACTCTTGACGACGCTGCTGGTATCTATTCCCAAGACACGGAGCTACGGTTATTGTCTAAAGTCTTCTCTGCTGGCCATGGGCATGACAGGCGCAGGATTACTTGCGATCGGATTTGAAGGCCTGGTTTGTTTGGTGATGTGCATTCCTATTGCAGTGCCAATCGCCATGATCGGAGTGCTTGTGGCCCGCGAGATCATCCGGCCAGGGCCTCGCTTTCTGCAATTCCAGATCACTTTGCCGCTCAACCGGTTGAGATCTTCCGAGTGGTTAGCAGTGTTGAAATTGAGGCTCCACCAGAGCGAGTTTGGCCTACGGTAATTGCCTTCCCTGAATTAGCGCCACCTACCGACCTGGTTTTCCAACTCGGAATCGCCTACCCAATTCGAGCCCGAATTGAGGGCAGTGGACCCGGGGCTGTGCGGTATTGCGAATTCTCTACCGGGCCTTTTGTCGAACCCATTATCGAGTGGCAGCAGGGGAGGTTGCTGACCTTTGACGTCACCAGCAGCCCGGCGCCGATGGAAGAACTCAGCCCTTACAAGATTCATCCCCCACACCTCGATGGCTTTCTGCAATCCAAACGTGGGCAGTTCCGGCTGATTCCTCTGGATGGCGGGCGGCGGACTCGGCTTGAGGGCACCACCTGGTACAGCCAGGCACTCTATCCATCTACATACTGGCAAATCTGGGCGGATGCGATCATCCACAG
>JAPKYY010000341.1 GCA_026394095.1 Acidobacteriota bacterium
AGATGAGACTTGCGAATCCTTCAGAGCGGGTAACGATGATTCTCAAGATTGCCAAGATCTATGATGTGCTGGCCCCGGACGCAAGCAAAGAGGCTGCCATCGCTGCGTTGACCTCGGGTAACTAATGGCTCAGCCTGCGGCCTGGACCACGAGTCTCGAATCGGTGCTGGAATCGGTTGAGGTTGCCGAGGAAGCAGTGAAGCGATATGCGGAAGAGGCTGGATTTGGGGAGTCTGACCAGTTCTTTCTGGGGCTGGCTGTTCGCGAAATTGTAATCAATGCGATTGTGCATGGCAATCGCCGGGACGCCTCGAAGCGCGTTGGCTTTGGGCTATCGATGGAAGATCAGACTCTCAGTATTGAAGTGACCGATGAGGGAGATGGCTTTCAGATCGAATCGGTGGAGGACCCGGGGCTGCCGCAGAATCAGGACCGGCCGAGTGGCCGCGGGGTGACGATGGCGATGGCGATCGTCGATGAGTTTCATGTGCAGGGGAATGTGCCGGCGGGGACGCGGATTCAGATGAAGAAGCATCTGGGCTGAAGGGATATTTCAAGTCATTGTTGCTATGCGGTTAGTGCATGAGCCGATTCGCTAGTTGCGATCTTAAGGCGCGTCTTTAGAGCGGTGTCGGGGTTGAGGGAGATCGAGGTGATTCCCTGCTCTACGAGCCAGGCGGCGAATTCCGGATAGTCTGAGGGGGCTTGACCGCAGATTCCGATGGGCTTGCTGGCGCGGTGGGCGGCAACGATTGCCTGGGCGATCAGAGACTTCACGGCTGGGTCTCGTTCGTCGAAGAGGTGAGCTACGGTGCCTGAGTCGCGGTCGAGGCCGAGGGTGAGCTGGGTGAGGTCGTTCGAGCCGATGGAGTAGCCGTCGAAGATCTTGAGGAAGTCGTCGGCGAGCACGACGTTTGATGGGATCTCGCACATGGCGTAGACGAGGAGGCCGTTGTCGTGCTGGCGGAGACCGTAGCCGGCCATTGCAGCCAGGACGCGTTTGGCTTCCTGAGTGGTGCGGCAGAAGGGGATCATGACGATCACGTTGTCGAGGCCCATCTGGTTTCTGACATTTGCAATTGCGGCGCATTCGAGGGCAAAGCCTTCGGCGTAGCGAGGATCGTAATAGCGGCTGGCGCCGCGGAAGCCTAACATCGGGTTCTCCTCAGTAGGCTCGAATTCGGCACCACCGATCAGCTTGGCGTATTCGTTGGTTTTGAAGTCGCTGGTGCGGACGATGACTGGTTTGGGGTAGAAGGCAGCGGCGATCTGGGCGATGCCTTCGCTGAGGCGGCTGATGAAATAGTCTTGCGGAGAATTGGTACCGATGCGGGCGGCGATTTTGGTTTTGGCGTCGAGGTCTTTCAAGTTGGAGTAGCGGACGAGGGCCATCGGGTGGATGCCGATTTGGTTGTTGATGATGAATTCGATACGGGCGAGGCCAACGCCGTCGTTGGGGATCATCGAGAAACGGAAGGCCTGGGCGGGGTCTCCGACGTTGAGCATGATGGCGGTTCTGGTGGTGGGTGCGGGCTGAGCTGTGGGTGTTGTGACGTTGAAGGGGAGTTGACCGGGATAGACATTGCCGGTGGGGCCTTCGGCACAAGAGACAGTAATGATCTGGCCATCGTGGAGTTTAGTGGTGGCGTCGCCGGAGCCAACGATGCAGCAGAGGCCGAGCTCGCGGGAGATGATGGCGGCATGGGCGGTGCGGCCGCCGTGATCGGTGACGATGGCGGCGATGCGCTTCATTACGGGTTCCCAGTCGGGGTCGGTTTGCGGGGCGACGAGGATTTCGCCAGGTTGGACTTTGGCGAGATCTGCCGGGTCGAGGACGATTCTGACACGACCTGTGGCGATGCGTTCTCCGACGGCCTGGCCACTGACCACGGGTTTGGCTGTGGTGGGTGTGAGGGTAAAAAGTTGCTGGGTGTAGCTGGGTTTGCGTGCGGAGTGCACGGTCTCCGGGCGGGCC
>JAPKYY010000240.1 GCA_026394095.1 Acidobacteriota bacterium
ATTTCTCCATTATTTTCAACAAAAACCCGCTCACACCCTCAAAATCACCCACTCACCGCATGAGATCTTCAAGCCGGAGTAAACCCATGAACAATGAAGAATTAATTGCCAACGATCCATCGACCGTGGAAACGCAGACAGCAACGCAGCCACGCAAGAAAACCATGTCCGACGCGGCCCTGGCCGCCCACCGCGCCAATGCCAAAAAGTGCACCGGCCCCAAAACCCGTGAAGGCAAATTCAAAGCCAGCCTCAACGCTCTCAAGCACGGTGCCTACAGCCACAACTTCATCCTCAAAACCGAAGATGCCGGCACCTTCGAAAACTTCTCCAAATCCTTCATCGACGAGTTCCAGCCCGAAACCCCGTCCGAACTCGAACTCTTGAAGCAACTCATCTCCGCAGCCTGGCGTCGCAACCGCATCGCCGAACTCATACAGCTCCGTATCAACCAGGCAATTGACACCGTCATTGCCAACTCAGAGCCCACCCCGGCCGCTGAAATCACCCAGCAGGCCTACGACATGCTGGAAATTACCCAACCGTCCTTCGCCCGCCAGCAAGCCCACGAGCTCCGCCTCGCCAATCACTTCCAGCGCACCCTCTACCGCCTCAACTCAATCCGCGATAAAAAAATCAGGAACGAAACCAAATTCATCCGGGACCGCTTATCCTTCGCTGCTTAACACAGCGTCCAGCAACCACCCTTAACCCCCGCCCGGGACAGTCCAAAACAACGCCGGGCCTGCTCTTTGACATCTTGCTAGATACGTTAAAAACAACCAAAGCCCGAACTATGCCCGCTCGCAGCCTCTTCCTTTCACGCAAATGAAGTGGATAGGCTGCGACTTTAGGGCTTCGAAAGCGGCGAAAGCGTCTCCGGCGGCGCTGCGGGTGCCATCCAGTCTGCAGTGAAGATATTGCCGTCGCGCACATAGGCTATGTAACGGCCATCCGGCGAAAAGCTCGCTTCGCCCACAAACTTGCTACCCGTAGTCAACTGCACCAGGCCAGTGCCATCGAGGTTCACCATGAACATCTCGTACTTGTCCCCCTGGCAGCTGGGCATATTGGAAGAAAACACGATGCGCCGGTTATCCGGCGTCCAGGCCGGATGCAAAATGCTGCAGCCGAAACTCGTAATCTGCTTCTCGTCTAGCCCCTTCAGGTTCATCACATAGATTTCGCTTGGCGACATCAATGCACGACCAAACGCCAGCTCATCCTTAACCTGCTTTTGTGCATCAGCCGTCCGCGCCCGTGAGCTCCGAAACACAATCCGCCGTCCGTCGTTCGATACATTCGGGTCGCCATCATAGCCGGGCGAATGCGTCAATTGCCGCTTGTTCATCCCGTCCCATTCCATCGTCCACACTTCCAGATCTCCGCTCGCCTGGCTCGTGTAGATAATCAACTTCTCCGACACACTCACATCGAGCTCTGCGTCATATCCGGTGGCACTCGACAGGCGCTGCATCTTGCCCTTTTCATTGTTGACGAAGATGTTGAACTCCGCCGGCACGCTTCCAAGCATGGCCGGCGCACAAGCTTCCCCGGAATCCTGCGTTGAATCGTAAACCCAGCTCTTCGCCTTCACCAGCGGAGCTGCCGACCGCACGCTACCCTTACCCGAACTCGCCAGCTTCTTTACCTTCGTCAGTGGATCCATCCAATAGGCCTGCTGACACTTGCCCGTCTCGGTCGACAACACCAGCAAGCTTTTGCCATCCCCAGACCAGTGCGGTTTCCGGCTCGTCCCGTCCGTCGTTACCTGTACCACCTTCGCAAGATAGTCGGTCGATACCGGAATCTGGGCACCAAAACGCCCCGGTGCCTGACCAAACAGGCTAGCCGCGAAACACAAAGCGATACACAACGAAAAACGCATTCTTACCTCAACAAATCTTCAAGCTGCAATTTGCCATCGGTTTTTTGATCCCGATACTTCACAATTACCGGCGTATAAAGTGAGACACCCCACTCCTTGCCGATGCCTTTCGACACCTGACGCGCGCCAGCCACAACAACAGCTTCTTCCGGAATCACCAGCGGCTCGTCATCCTTGGCCACCAGCACCCGTTCGTTCACAAGGTCGTAAACCGGGGTCGAGCGGTTGAGAATCACACCACTACCAAGCACGGCCCTGCGCTTTACTACCGTGCCCTCATAGACACCGCAGTTGCCGCCTACCATTACTTCATCTTCAATAATGACGGGCAGCGCGCCAACAGGTTCCAACACACCGCCAATTTGTGCCGCTGCCGACAGATGGCAGTTCTTGCCGATCTGCGCGCAACTGCCAACCAGCGCATGACTGTCTACCATCGTCCCATCATCGACGTATGCTCCGGCGTTGATGTACATCGGCGGCATACAAGTCACCCCGCGGCCAACATAGCAACCGTCACGAATGCTCGATCCGCCCGGTACGATCCTTACCCCGCTTTGGGCCGTAAATGCCTTCGCCGGATAAGTCGCCTTGTCAAAAAATGGCTGCCGCTGCACATCGACACTCATGTCGACGATCTGACCCAGCCTGAAGCCAAGCAGGATCCCCTTCTTCACCCAGGAATTCACGCGCCAGCCGGTCGATGTTGAAGCATCCGGCTCTGCCGCACGATATTTCCCCTGATTTAGCGCTGCCTTAAACTGCTGGAACAAGCGCTGCTCGGCTTCACCCAATTCACTTGCGGCAATCTGAAACGCCGCCTCTATCGCTGTCTGCATTAAATTCCCACCTGCTTCAAGACGCTCTGAATCTTCGCCATGCTCGCTTCCGACGGAGGTACCAGGGGCAGCCGCCATACCGGCTTGCACAATCCCATCGCTGCCATCGCCGCCTTTACCGGTATCGGATTCGACTCGATGAAGTTCACTTCCATTAAGGGAAGGAATTGCCGCTGGATCGCCCGTGCCGTGGCGAAGTCCTGATTGAGGCAAGCCTCAGCCAGATTGGCCATCTCACCCGGAATCTCATTGCCCGCAACCGAAATCACGCCGTGCCCGCCGAGAGCCATCAGCGGAATCGTTACGCTGTCATCACCGCTCAAAACAAGAAAGCCTTCAGGAACTTCCTGAATGACCCGGGCCACTTGTGCCATGCTGCCTGACGCTTCCTTGATCCCAATGATGTTCTTGATCGTTGCCAGGCGAGCCACCGTAGCCGGTTCAATATTTACACCGGTCCGGCCCTGGACACTGTACAGAATAATCGGCAGCTTGGTCGACTTCGCAAGCGCCTTGTAGTGCTGGTAAAGACCTTCCTGCGTCGGCTTGTTGTAATAAGGCGTCACACTCAGAATGCCATCTACGCCGAGAGCTTCAATCCTTTTGATGAGGTCGATGACGTCTTCGGTCCAGTAGCCGCCGGCACCAGCCAGCACTGGCACCTCACCCTTGGCTGCAGCAACCGTCAGCTCGACAATGCGCAGATGCTCCTCAAGCGAAATCGTCGGGCTTTCACCAGTCGTTCCGCAAGGCACAAGAAAGTGGATGCCCGCGTCGATCTGACGCCGCACCAGTTTCTTGATGGCGACTTCATCGAGCGAACCGTTCTTCTGAAAAGGCGTAATTAACGCGGTGCCACAGCCTTGAAACATGGTTATATCCTTATCCAAACAATATCTCGCCAAACTCGTAAACGCCCGTCTTGCCCTTCACCCACTGTGCCGCCTTCAGTGCCCCGCGGGCAAATCCTTCGCGGCTCCGGGCCGTGTGCCGCAGCGTGATCGTATCGGCCGCAGTATCAAAACCAATTTCGTGTGTGCCAGGTACTGCCCCGGCACGGTTCGAGCTTTCACTCACTTCACGCGTATAGCCGCCCCGGCGCATCTGCTCCACCGCCATCTTCAGCGTCCCGCTGGGCGCATCTTTCTTGGCCGAATGGTGAATCTCCCAGGCCCAGGCGCCATACTCCGGAAACTCCTCCATACGGGCCGAAAGCTGCTTAACAGCTGCAAAGAACAGATTCACGCCAATCGAGAAATTCGGGCTCCACACCAGCGTCCCCTGCTTCTCCTTGACGAAAGCCTCCACACGAGGCAACTCGTCCAGCCAGCCAGTCGTCCCCACCACGGTCGGCACGCCTAGCTCTGCCAGCTTCAGAATGTTCCCAACAGCCGTGTGCGGTGTCGTGAACTCGATCGCCACATCAACCCCGGCAAAGTGCTCAGGCGTCATCATCACCTGGTCTGCGTTGTTGAACTCATCAAGACGCAACACCACTTCGCCGCCATACTCGTGTGCCAGCGACTCAATCATCTTGCCCATTTTGCCGTAGCCAACCAGCGCGATCTTCATTCAAAAACCTCCGGGTCGACATCGGTAAAGAATTCCTGGTGCAGACGTTCTACAGCCTCGCGAAGATCTGCTTGCGCAACCACAAGGCCGAGGTTTCGCAGACTCGCCCCCTGGCTGATCATGCGTACATTCACCGGGTCGAGAGCGCGAAACACACGATGTGCCACACCGGGCTGCCAGCGGATGTTGTCGCCGACAAGACAAAGCACTGCCTTGTCCTGTTCAATCTCGACTTCGGCAAAATCTCGCAACTCGGCTGCGATTGTCTCAAGCTTGCCAAAGTTGTCTATAGTCAACGACACGCTCACCTCGCTGGTGGCAATCATATCGACTGGCGTTTCATGACGATCGAAGATTTCGAAGATCCGGCGCAGGAATCCATGGGCCATCAGCATGCGGGTGGACTGAATGTTTACAAGAGCAATGTTCTTCTTGCAGGCAATGGATTTGGCGACGCTGGTGGTCACTGGCCCTTCAGCGGTGATGCGTGTTCCGTCCACTTGAGGCCGCCGTGAGTTCAGGATCAACACCGGTATGTTCTTCTCAATCGCCGGCACCACCGTCGACGGGTGCAAGACTTTGGCTCCAAAGTAGGCTAGTTCCGCCGCTTCGGCAAAGCTGAGGCTCTTGACGCGACGCCCGCCCGGTAACACCGTGGGGTCGCAGGTGAGCATTCCGTCGACGTCGGTCCAGATCTGAATTTCTTTGGCATCGACGCCCGCGCCGACAATGCTTGCCGTAAAGTCGCTGCCACCGCGGCCGAGCGTGCTGGTGACTCCGGATAGTGTGGATCCAATAAAGCCACCCATCACTGTGATCGCGCCCCACTCGGTTGCTTTCAGTCGCTCATTCGTCTCGGCATAATTAGGCGCAGCCATCGTATGACGCTCGTCGGTGACAATCACCGTCCGGCTGTCGACGTGTTTTGCCTTCAAAGCCAAAGCCACCACGTGGCTGGAGATCCGCTCGCCAAAGCTTGAGATTGCGTCAATGCTGCGAGGGGTCAGTTCACCGAGAATGGCCAGGCCGCGCACCAGTTCAGTGAGTTCTCCGAAATGTTCATCGATTATTGTCGCCGCGCCAAAGCCATCGGCTTCCGCGTGATGATAGGCCCGCAGTGATTCGACCTTGTCGAGAGCTTCAACCCGCTTGCCAGCTACTGCCAGATTGGCAGCCTCAAGGAGGCGGTTGGTGGTTTTGCCCATTGCTGACACAACCACGATTGGTTGTTCTGCGAGCCGGCCTCTGACGATGCCGGCCAGGCGTTCGATCGCGGCGGTCGATTCTACGCTCGTACCGCCGAATTTCATAACGATCATTTCGCTAGAGCAGTCCTTCGCTCTGCATCAGTTCGGCATTGAGCACGGCAGCACCTGCTGCACCTCGAATGGTGTTGTGCCCGAGGCAGACAAACTTCCAGTCGAAGATGGAGCAGGGCCGCAAGCGTCCCATGAAGACGGTCATGCCGCCATCTCGCGGTCCGTCACGACGGGGCTGCGGGCGGTTGTCTTCGGTCATATACACAAGGGGTACGGGAGGTGCGCTGGGCAGATTCCGCTGCTGCGGCAGGCCGCGGAAGGATTGGATCGCTTTGAGCAATTCTTCCTTGCTCGGCTTCTGTTCGAGCTCAACGCTTACCGTCAGCATGTGCCCGTCAATCACCGGCACACGGTTGCAATGCGCGCTCACCTTTGCATCGAGATCCTGAACCAAACCGTTCTTGAAATCACCCAGAATCTTGAGCGGCTCTTCTTCCACTTTCGGTTCTTCGCCGCCGATGTAGGGGATCACGTTACCGAGGATGTCCATCGAGGCAACGCCCGGATATCCAGCGCCGCTTACGGCCTGCATGCTGGTGGTGATGAACTTCTTGATGCCGTACTGCTTAAACGGAGCAAGAGCCATAGCCAACGGAACAGCGACGCAGTTGGGATTGGTGACAATTGCGCCCTTCCAGCCGCGCTTCTTGCGCTGGATCTCGATCAGCCCGAGATGATCGGCATTGACCTCCGGCACAAGCAGAGGAACGTCGGCTTCCATGCGGAAGTTCTTCGAGTTCGATACTACGATATGGCCGGCTTCAGCAAAGGCCTGTTCGATCTCGGTCGCAACACTAGCGTCCAACGATGAAAAAACAAGCTTGGGTGCGTTGCCTGGCTTGCACTCGCTCACCGTCAGGTTGGCAACGCTTTCCGGCATTACGCCATCCAGTCGCCAGCTAGTGGC
>JAPKYY010000922.1 GCA_026394095.1 Acidobacteriota bacterium
CACCGATTTCGCCGATCATGATGATCGAGTCGGTATCGGGGTCGTTGTTCAGGAGGTCGAGAGCGTCGATGTGGTTGGTGCCGATGATCGGGTCGCCACCGATTCCGATACAGGTGCTCTGGCCGATGCCGAGGCCGGTCAACTGGCCGACAGCTTCATAGGTAAGAGTGCCTGAGCGGCTGATGACGCCGACGCGGCCTTCCAGGTGGATATGGCCGGGCATGATGCCGATCTTGCACTTGCCGGGCGAGATGACGCCGGGGCAATTGGGGCCGATCAGGCGGGTTGCGCCGCCCTTGATGATCGACCAGACTTTGGCCATATCGAGAGCCGGGATGCCTTCGGTGATGCAGACCACCAGCGCGATGCCGGCTGCGTGTGCTTCGAGGATGGCGTCTGCGGCAAATGGGGGCGGTACGAAAATGACGGACGCGTTTGCGCCGGTATCGTTGACTGCGTCTGCCACCGTATTGAATACGGGGCGATCCAGGTGCTTGGACCCACCCTTGCCGGGGGTGACGCCGCCGACTACGTTTGTGCCATAGGCAATCGCCTGTTCGGCGTGGAAGGTGCCTTCCTTGCCCGTAAAGCCCTGCACAATCAGGCGTGTGTTTTTATCTACAAGAACGCTCATTTTGCGAGTGCTACCACTTTCTCCGCGGCATCTTTCATGCCATCGGCAAGGCCAAAGTTCAATCCGGAATCACGCAGAATCTGTTTGCCCAGTTCTACGTTGGTTCCTTCCATACGCACTACGATCGGAATCTGTACGTTGAGTTCACGGGCGGCGGTTACAACGCCGTTTGCCAGTGTGTCGCAGCGCAGAATGCCGCCGAAGATATTGATCAGGATTGCCTTCACGCTGGGGTCGCTCAGCAGGATGCGGAACGCATTGCGGATCTGTTCCTGATTGGCACCACCGCCGACATCGAGGAAGTTGGCGGGTGAGCCGCCAGCGTACTTGATGATGTCCATGGTGGCCATGGCAAGACCGGCACCGTTGACCATACAGGCCACTGTGCCATCAAGCTTGATGTAGTTCAGTCCAAACTTCGACGCTTCTACTTCAAGAGGATCTTCTTCGTTCAGATCGCGCAGCCCGGCCTTGTCCTTGTGGCGGAACATGGCATTGTCATCGATCGCGATTTTCGCGTCGAGGGCAACGATGCGGCCATCCTTGGTCAGCAGCAGGGGATTGATTTCGTCGAGCGAAGCATCGATTGCTTCATAGGCTTTGGTCAGGGCGATCATCGCGTTTGCCGCTGCATTGATGCTGCCCGTAGGAATGCCCATTCCGAAGGCGAGGTTGCGCGCCTGATAGGGCTGCAGACCCATGCCGGGCTCGATGGTTTCCTTCAAAATCTTTTCGGGTGTCTTTTCGGCCACCTCTTCGATGTCCATGCCGCCTTCACTAGACGCCATAAAGACAAGCTTGCCGATCGCACGGTCCAGCACGATGCCCGCGTAAAATTCGCGGTCAATCGGGAGCTGTTCCTCGATCAGTAAGCGCTGCACCACACGGCCCTCGGGGCCCGTCTGGTGCGTCACAAGTGTCATGCCGAGAATTTTCTCGGCCTTTTCGCGGCATTCAGCGGCGTTTGCGGCAAGCTTTACGCCACCACCCTTGCCGCGGCCGCCCGCGTGGATCTGTGCTTTGACGACGACACCGCCGCCTAGCTCTTCGGCTGCCTTGACGGCTTCGTCGACAGAGAAGGCCACAATGCCTTTCGGCACAGGGACTCCGTATTGGGCCAAAATTTCTTTGGCCTGATGTTCATGGATTTTCATTGGATCTGTCCTATGCTGGGGACTGCTGGAACACTTAAGTTTATCATGCCCTTTTTAGATCACTTTCATAAAGTCTGTGCCCGCAAGGCCCTAAGCCGTGAAGAAGCCCGCGACGCGATGGACGCGATGCTCAGCGGAGAGATCTCCACGCCGCTGATTGCTGCATTTCTTGCTGCCACCAAAGTGCTTGGAGACGGTGTCGACGAAGTCACCGGTTTTGCCGAGTCGATGCGGGCCAAGGTGAGTCACGTCACTCCGCCGGAAGGCGCGATTGTGCTGGATACCTGTGGGACAGGAGGCGACGGACTCTCGACGTTCAACATCTCAACGGCTGTCGCCATCGTGGTTGCTGCCTGTGGGGTGCATGTTGCCAAGCACGGCAATCGCGCATTCTCTTCTCATACCGGCAGCGCTGATGTGCTTGAGCTTCTCGGCGTGAAGGTGGATCTCACGCCGGAGCAAATGTCGAAATGTCTGGCTCAAGCCGGGATCGCCTTTCTCTACGCGCCCAATGTGCATCCGGCGATGAAGCATGCCTCGGCTGCCCGCCGCGAACTCAAAATGCGTACCGTCTTCAATCTGCTCGGGCCACTTTCGAACCCGGCCGGAGCCCAGCACCAACTGATCGGAGCGCCTAACTTTGAGGCGGCCCGGATCATGGCTCAGGCGCTGTCTCAACTGGGAACGATGAAATCAATCATTGCGCATGGAGAAGATGGTCTCGATGAAGTGACCACTACCGGTCGCAGCATGATCTATGAAGTTGCAGGTTCTTCCATCACCCGCCGGGCCATCAAGCCGGAAGATTTTGGTGTGCCCACGGCTTCGGTCGCAGAACTCCACGCGTCCAGTGGAGAGCAATCAGCTGCGGATATCCTGAGCATTCTTGAGACGAACCCAAGCGCCAAGATGGACATCGTTCTGGTGAATGCTTCAACGGCCCTGTATGCCGCCGGGCTTGTACCGGATTTCAAGGCAGGTGTCGGCAAAGCATTTTCTGCCATTGCCAGTGGCGCGGCCAAGGCGAAGCTGGAGTCGTTGAAGCAGGTAAGCCACTCGGTTTAACGAAGGCCTTTGGGCCATTCGTAGGTCGGTGCATTCGCAAAGCGCTTCAGCTTCAGGGTGAGAGTGCCTACGCTGCCTGGTGGCAACTCGACTGTCAAGTGTTTTGAGCCGACGGGCTGAGCGCCATGTCCCAGGTCGACACTGAGAATTTGGTGCTCGCCGAAGGCGCCAGCCTGAAGAATCGTTTCGCGCTTGTTGGTTGCCGAAGTGTTGGCCAGGGTAAGACGGACACTGTCTTCTTCGATCTGGTCTATCAGCGCTGCGACATCCTCCGGTACGCCTGGACGGTTTTTCTGGGCGTCGAAGTATCTGAGACGCACGTGGAGCAGCCCTCCGTGATAGATGTGGTTGGGCCCGCCCATCATCTGCTGCACAAGGCCTTCGAGTACTACCGGGTTGCGGTTCTGCCAATGGTGGACATTCATGTCATCCGGCTTGGTTGTGTCTTTTCGTATCGTACCCAGACGCCTAAGGCTTTCCTGATAGTTGGCCTTAAGGATTTCCACAGGCCAGGACGGGTTCTTGCCCTGTAGGAAGGCAATCCAGGGGCCTTCATTCTTGTCGTCGCCCTTGGCTTTTTTATAGGCTGCCTGTGAGAGGGCCGGCACATCGACCAGGCTTTCAAGCAAGCCCCAGTCTTTTTGATCCCAGCTCATGTACCAGAGATTCACTGGGTACTGCGGAACGGCAGGACGCCAGTCATACCAGCCTTGTTCGGCGTGGCGATTGGGCACGACAGTGCGTCCGTTTTCCTTCTTGCTCACTCCGGCGATGAAGCTTTGCTGGGAGCGTGGCAGGTCCAGGTACTTCTTGTCGCCGGTGAGCATGTATGCGTTTGAGCCGCCGATCATCGTCGCTTCCAGTTGATTGAAGAGCCCGTGCGGCCAACGCCATCCGTAATAGCCCCCATACCATTTGCCGTCCATCGTCTCGCCGATCTTGCCATTGGGGCCGATGTTGTCCGGGATGACTCCGTTGTTCTGCTTTACGCGCTCCATCCAGGCCTCGACGTACTCGGTAACCCATTTCTTGTACTTCGGGTCTCCTGTATACATGTAGGCATTCGTGATCATCGAAGTGGCGGCCAGATTGAGCGGGACGTCTGCGCGCATCATTCGATCATTCATTGTCTTGAGGATGTTGGGGAAAAGCTTGTCGTCGATCCAGGCTTTTGAATTCGTCACATTGGGGATGTCGTTGTAGGGCAGGGGATAGTCGGCGAGCACGTCGCGGTGGGTCACCCAGTCTTCTGCGCTGTTCACAAATCGCGGGCCTTTGGACCCTGTGATGGGCGAGGTGATTCGCTTATGGATGGGGTCCCAGTTGGGGCCGCTTGTGTAGAGAGCTGCGAAGTCGAGGGCGCGCTTCTTCATCACTGGGTCGTAGGGGTTGGCCAGGCCGAAGAAGTAAAAGTTTACGTAGCTTTCGCCGTGATGCATCCAGTCGTAGTAGGTATCGAACTCTTTCGTGACCGTCCCATATTTGGTAAATAGCTCAGTTACTTTGTTCCAGAGGTGACGAGACCAGGGATCCATGCGGGCGTCGCCGCCCAAAGCGTAGTAGAGCGGAAAGTTGTACCAGCTCTCGTAGCCATCGTCGCTGCCATCCATGCCAGGCCACTTGTCTTTCCAGATCAGCGTGCCATCGGGCTTTGTGTAGCGTTTTGCAAATTCCTGCGCGGCTGGCCAGTATTCTTTGAGCAGGTGCCTTTGCCAGAGAGCCCATTCGGGGGCCGGCTTTACAGTTTCGATTTTGACTCGCAGAGGACTCTGGGCAAAGCTGCATATGGACAGCAACAGGACGAATCCGATTTCACGCTTCATGACCTGCGATTGTATGCCTTTGATACAATTCTGTCCAAATGCAGAATTCACGCAGAGAGATTCTTGTTGGTATTGCCGGTGCCTCTACCCTTGCCGCTGCCGACAACAAACCGCATGTTCATGTGCATGACGAACAGGCACCTGTTGAATCCTCAACTGCATCGTACAGCCCAAAAGTGTTCACTTCTGGCCAGCTCAAGACTGTCGGTGCGCTTGCCGAGACGATCATTCCCCGCACCAAGACTCCTGGCGCGCTGGACGCGAAAGTTCACGAAATTATTGACGAAACTTTGGCAAGTCGCAAGCCGCAGCAAGCGGCATGGCGCAAAGGTCTTGCCGAGGTGAGTACTCTTTCCAAGAAGCTGTACAAGAAGGAATACGCAGACCTGAGCGATAGCGATCAGGCTGCCGTTATGACTGAGCTTGCGGCCAAAAGTGCTTTCTTTAAAACACTGAAAGACGCAACCGTCGACGCCTACTATTCCACCAAAGAAGGCCTGATGACCGAGCTTGGCTGGGACGCCGCAAAGCCAATGCCTGAATTCAAGGGTTGTACGCACCCTGAACATCAGGTCTAGCTAGTTTCCGCCGTTATATCTGCCGAAATCAATGTCTTTGCCGGCGGCGAGATCCTTGCGCCACTCAGTGGCTTTGGCGCTATCCCGCCAGACACTTTCGCCGACAAGAACGAGAAACTGATCTACCGCCTGCCTGCGGCCTTTGGCAAGCAGATCCTTTGCCAGTCTGAAATTCGGGCCGCTATTGCGAATCATCAATTCACCCCTGACTTTCATCGAATCGACCAGTGTCTTTTCTGCGGCTACAAGGTTGCCTTGACCCATTTCCGCCAGCCCTCGAATGGTGAGCGCAGAGTGACGCAGCGCTCCCGGATCCAGGCCGACATAGGTCTTCTTTTCCGTGCTGGCAATCAGATCGGCAGCCGTCTTTTTTGCCAGTTCCCACTCGCTGGCATCTATCGCTGCATAGCCGAGCTTTTTCAGCTCGCCATCCTTCATTGGTGGCGCGGCGGCCTCGACGTCCTCTTTCGCGAAGTTTAATTTTTGATAGGGTGGGACACGCATCCAGAGACCGGACAGGCCCATGCCCACCATCATTGCCTGCACGCTGGCTGTCTCGTAGTTCTTCGATTCCACCTGGCTGCGAAGCAGGGCAATGGTACTAAGCACAGCGCTGGTGTTGTCCATGTCTCGCATCCGGCTCATCTCGCCTGCATCAAGCTGCGGGAATTTGCCGCCCGTCTTCTCGCGAAGCATGTTTTGTATAGGAAAAAGATTGACCAGCGCCTTGTCGAAGCGATTGCGGTTTAGCTCAGTCAGCATTTTTTCAAAGTTCGAGTCGAGGTCCTGCGCCAGTAGGGGCATTGCGAGGAGAAACAAGAAAACCATTAGCGAAAACTCCAGTTTGATATAGTGCCTCTCATTGGACGCTTTCTTTGTTCTACGCGTTCCGACTGAAGTATGCAAGCCACAACCTCAACCCAAATTAAAGCTTCTGCCAAACGTTATGACGTTGTCATCGTTGGCTCCGGTGCCGCAGGTGGCATGGCCGCCTACAATCTTACCCGCCAGGGAATCAAGGTGCTGGTGCTCGATGCCGGCACCAAATTCAACAAGGCTACCTATTGGTCGCACGTCCGCCCCTGGGAAGCCCGGGCACGCAATCGC
>JAPKYY010000764.1 GCA_026394095.1 Acidobacteriota bacterium
TGCGCCGCACAGGAGCGCCGCGCCGACCGCGCCCTCAAAGAGCTGACAAAACTCCAGCGAGATCGAGTCCTCGCCATGGACATCCACACCGAAGTCTATCTATTCGACAAAATCGTCGACATCCCCGCAACCTTCCCCATGTTCGATGTCCGCAAAGCCGACTTGAGCAAAACCAGCGCGGGCCTGCTCGCAGTCCGACTGATGGCACTAATGCCAGAAGCCCGCGAAATCGTAGACAAACACCGCGCCTCGAAAACAGCCAACTAACAAACGAAGCCAACCCGGCCCCAACAGCCACCGATCTTTGACATTTGAAACCGCATTTACACCCCGCCCAGGACGACGCAATAACTGTCTCCTAAATGGGAAAAGGGCAGTTCAGTACCATAGGTACCGCTCTGCCCTCCGGGTAAACGTTTGGTGAATATTAAGCGGCTGAAGCTTTACTCTGCTGCATGCTCACTTTGCTAAGACGCTGCTGATTTGCGGCATTGCTGGATGATTGCTGAAGCGAGACTGGCGAGGCCTCTAGCTTCTGCAATGCATCCAGGACAATACTGCGCTCCTCGGAGCGTCCTTGCTCCTTCAGTTGATTGTCGAATTGCCTGAGCAATCCGGACAGCGCCTGTACGTCGGCGCGAACGGGTCGTTGGTTGGACATATCTAATCCTACTAGCGTCTTTGAAATTCGGATTGGATCATTTCTCAGATTATTTTTTTCAAAACCTAAGTAGTTTTAGTCGAGCCAAACGACTTGTAGCCTGTACTTCAAAGCTGGCTCGAATCGATTCTCCAGACCGTTTGCTGCCTCAAATTGGATAACCAAATGGACATATGTCCATGGCGTATAGCATCACCGCCGGGTCCGGTCCATTGCTTGGTCACTGTATTCGTCTTTGCGTCGATGAAGGTAATCGGAATCTCAAAAACCGTCACCCACAATCCCCCACCACCGAAGCTAACCTCGCCTCCGCCACCCGGAATCCCTGCCTCGATCTTGGCCAGCACAGCGTCCGTTTTTGCGTCCACACGGGTCACTGTGCCATCTCCCTGGTTCACCGTCCATACACTGCCCCCACCAGCCGTCAGAAAGCGCGGCTGTGGCCCTACCTCGATCTCCTTGAGCACTTTATTTTTCTTGGCATCCACCTTGATCAATTTGCCGCTCTTGTTCGCCGTTACCCATACTGCACCCTCGGCATATTCCACAGCTACACTGCCGGCCGGTACCGTGATCTCAGCCTTCACCTTGTTCGTTTTGGGATCGATCCGCGTCAGCACACCCTTTGCATCACTAACAATCCAAACGGAATCTTTGCTAACCGTCACGCCGCCTTCGCTGTCTGCCGGCCCGACAGGAATCGTCGCAATCACCTTGTTGGTCTTCATATCGACCCGTGCCAAACCCTTGCCCTCACCCGTTCCACGAGCCCCGCACAAAGGAACCCAAACGCTTCCAAACCCGGCCGTAAGTCCCGAACACGGCCTGGGCCCGACCTCAACAACAGCCACAACCTGGTTCGTTTTTGCATCGATTCGGTG
>JAPKYY010000693.1 GCA_026394095.1 Acidobacteriota bacterium
TCATAGGACTACCGTTCCGTCAAAGGGATGCAGGCGCGAAGGGCCGTGTGGGTTTCTGAGAAGCTGCAGACTTTGTTGTCGGTAAGGCCTGCGGCTTTGATAGCCGTCATCACCTGGGCCTGTGTAATGTGCTTTTGGCCCTTGGGATAAATGACCCAGATCGCCCCTTTGGGGACGATATATTTCTTCAGAGGCTCAAGCCGTTTCAGTTGGCCTTCGGATTCCACACCCAGAAAAATCAGGTCGGATTCTTTAGCGGCACGGTGCTGGGCGGGATTGGCTACTTGAGGCAGGATTTCGCGCAGGAAGTTGGGGTCCCGAACCCCGAGTAGTGAGACTCGGGATTCGGGCTTGACTCCCAGCTTTTGGAGGAGTGTGCGGTGGCTGTAATCGATCTCAGACAAGGGATTTCAGAAGGGCGATAGCCCCTTTGACGTTTTCGGTCCAGATCTCGGGCGTAGTACCTTCGCGCTCGATCACAAGCGGACCGGTATAGCCGATTTCCTAGAGCTTGGCGATGTAGCTGGGCATGCCGACGCTTCCCTGCCCCAGTGGCTTCTCGGTGCCGAGCTGACCAGGCGCGGTGGGCCATTCGCCGTCCTTAACGTGGACGCTGCGGATGTGGCCCTTCAGGACTTCCATCGCCTCCACCGGATCAGAGGTGCCGTAAAGAATCATGTTGGCGGGGTCGAAGTTGATGGCGAGGTTTGGCTTGCCAGTATCGGTCAGGAAGTCGAGAAGAACATGGGCCGGTTCCTGGCCGGTTTCAAGGTGGAAGTATTGGCCGTTCTTGGCGCAACGGTCGCAGATGCGGCGCACCATAGCCTGAACTTCGATGTAGTTCTCGTTTGTCTTGTCGTGAGGAACAAATCCGACATGGCAAGCGAAGACGGGGATGCCAGCTTCATGGCCAAAGTCTGAAAGAGCGAGAGTTCGGCCCTCGCGGATCAGGCGGGTGGCCGGCGGGATGAAGCCTACCGTGCGCTCAACGGTCGGGATGTCAGCGTAGTCTTCTCCATCGTAGGCAGCGACTACTGCCAGCAGAGTGAAGTCTTCGGCTTCAGCTGCGGCTTTCCATTCTGCGGCCTTGCCGATGTACTTGAAATCGCCTGCGCAGCCAAGCTGGGCGCAGTTCAGGCCGAGGGCTTTAATCGCCTGGATTTGCTCGCGGGCCGGCTTGTCGTTTTGTGCCCAGAAGATGACTCCGAGCTCTAGTGGTTTTAGGGTTGGCATAGTAATTTTTCTCCTTGACGAGTGCGGGATTCGAGCAATAGATGAGCCAAAGATACAGCCTGCGCCGAGTGCTCTGGCAGGCAGCGAGTGGGCTCAATGTTGTTTGCCGCGCAATCGACGAAATAGGCAATCTCTTCGCGGTAGGCGTCGATCGGGGCTGGAGGTGTTAATTCTTTGGCCGCTTCACCGGCGACGTAAAGGAAAGGGTTGGCTTGGCTCGAGTGAAAGTCGATGGTGCCATTCTCGGCGACGAGCGTAAATTCCATCGAGAAGGGGAAGGCACCGTGATGCCAGCCGCCAGCAATGTTCACTGTGAAGTTGGGGTAGAAGAGATTTGCGTTGATGACGTCGATCTGATGCTCAAGGTCTTCATGGCCGGTGGCAACAACGTGCGTGGGGTGGCCGAAGAGGTAGAGCGCCATGTCGATGTCGTGGATCAGCAGATCAAAGACACCGCCGCCCGATTGGGCTTTGTCTTTGAGCCATGGGCCCCAGCCGGGAGCGGCGCAGCGGCGGCGAAAGGTAGCAGTGCGGACAGCACCGGAATCGTTGAGGAAGGTCTTGAGGGCGTCGTAGGCGGGGAAGAAGCGCAGAACCTGAGCAGCCATCAAGAGCTTACCGGCTTCTTTAGCAGCGGCGAGCATACGGTCACAGGCTGCGCGATCAAGGCCCATGGGCTTTTCTACAAGAACATGTTTACCCGCCTGAAGCGCTCTGATGGTGAAGGATTCGTGGAGAGCGGTGGGGAGGCAGAGATCGACGGCGTCGATACTGGGGTCAGCGAGAACTTGGTCGAAGGTAGAGAAGGTGCTTAGGTTTGAGAAGTCCAGTGCGGCTTCGGTGGTGGCGAGATTGCCTGAGACTTTCGAGAGGTCGCCCTTGAGTTTTTCAGGATCTCGGGAGAGGGTGGCACCCATGAATCCGAGGCCGACGATGGCGAGTTTCATGTGAACCACTAAGGTTAACAGAGAGCCGTTAGAAGCGTAAAGTCCAGGTGATGTCGTAGCTGCGTGGGGCCTCAAGGCGGAGGGCGGTGCCACCGCTCGCGCTCCAGGCCGCGTAGAGGGCATCGGTGAGGTTACGGCCACGCAGGGCGAGCGTGCCGCCTCGCTCGAGGCGGTAGCTGAGGGCAGCGTCAAAGGTGGTGTAGGCATCCATCGGCGCGCGGTTTGCGTTATCGGCGTAGCGGCGGCCAACATTGCGAAGGGTGCCTGAAAGATTGAATGAGCCAAAGCGCTGATTGGCCCAGAAGCCGAGTACGCGACGCGGCACGTTAGGGGGCAGGTTGCCATTGCGTGAGACGTTGCCGCCGGCAACGATCTCGTTGAAATCGACAAATTGCGGATCAGTGAACGCAAGATCCGAACTGACAGTAAGGGAGCGGGTAGGACGGATGAGGGCTGAAAATTCCACGCCCTTGGCGATTTGTTTGCCGATCTGTTGGGCGAAGTTGCGGCCATCGATGATGGTGGTGGTGAGGATGTCGCGCTTTTCGATGTCGAAATACGCGGCCGTGAGATCGAGACGGTTGTTCCAGAAAGTAGACTTGGAACCGACTTCGATCTGACGGCCCGGGACGAGGCTGAAAACCTGGTTGGCACCACTCAAGCTGACCAACTGGGCCACGGGCTCTACAGCCCTGGTGTAGGAAGCGTAGGCGTTGATGCTGGGGGTGAAGCTGTAGACAGCTCCCACCCGGCCTGTAGGCGGATAGAAGACCTTGCTCGAAACGACACCGGTGGACTTGAGGGTGTAATCCAGACCGATGCGCTCGTAGCGGAAGCCACCGATTACCTTAAGTTTGGTGGTGAGATCCATGACCGCTTCGCTGAACAGGGAGAGGGTACGAATCAAGGCGTCGCGATCGCGAACATAATTGCGACCGGGGTCGATGATCGGGGCCGGGTTGAAGGGATCGACACTGCGGCGGATCGAGTTATCCGAGAGGCCACCGCGGCGCAGGTCATTGTTCTGATACTGAACGCCAGAGACAGTGCGAACGGTGCGGCCGAAGAGGCGGAAGGAGCCCTGGATATCGGTGCGGTTGCCGCTGAGAAAGTCATTTCGCCAAATCAGGAAGTACGAGCTGACATCGACAAGTTGAGTAGCTGGATTGTAGGCATAACTTTCGAAGTTACGCCAATCAAGGGTGTGGGTGGCGAGGAAGGTGTAATTGCGGAGCTGCCATTTGGGCGAGAGCTTCCAATCGAGCGTGGCGCGGCCAAAGCGATTGCGGCTCTTGGCGAGGTTGTCCTGCATGTTGTAGTTCAGGAAACGGGTGCGTTCGTCGATGCGGCCGTTGATGAGAGGGGTGCCGTAATAGCTGGAGGTGAAATCCTGAGTCCAGGAGCCGTTGAGGTTAAGGGTGAGATTGTCGGTGATGTTGTAGCGAAGAGCGGCGTTGACGCCGCCGAGGTTTTGATCAGACCGACTCACATAACCATCGGTGCGGTAGTAGGAGGCGTCGGCGCGCACGAATACTTTTTTGTTGAGCGGGCCGTTGATGCCGAAGCCGGAGCGGAGGGTGTTGAAGGAGCCATAGGAGAGAATACCGTCGACGAGGAAGCGCGGTTGGGCTTCTTTTGAAACGACGTTGATGGCTGCGCCGATGGCACCTTCGCCGTAGAGGATGCTGGCAGGGCCTTTCAGGATTTCCATGCGTTCCATGAGGAAAGAGTCGAGGGGGCGAGCGCTCTGGCTGGCAGTATTCTGGCGAATGCCGTCCCGCATAAGAGTGATGTTATTGCCGGAGAAGCCACGGGTGGTGAAGCTGGGGATCGATCCGACGGAGTTGCCCGCGATCATGCCAACGGACTGTTCTGCGGCTTCGAGGCTCGAGCGGACGCCGCGCTCCTGCATCATCTGCTGAGAAATGATAGAAATGCTTGCCGGGAGTTCGCGTACTGGGATGTTGAGCAGGGTGCCGCCAGTGGCGGTGGAATCGAGCTGGAGGGCACTGGAATT
>JAPKYY010000437.1 GCA_026394095.1 Acidobacteriota bacterium
CCCAATACCGGTAGACTTCGCCATTACCCTTGGAATCAATAATGTCCTGCTTCTTGGTCTCCCAAACCTTCCAGGCATCCGCAGGGCGACCCATCTGCAGGTAGCCATAAGCAAGCCAATACTGACTGTGATAATCCCGCAAAGAAAGGCTTAGATTCTTGCGCGTCTGCCAGGCCACAGAAGCTGCCCAGCTCTTCTCGTTCGAAGCAATCGTCTCAGGCCACATCCCGAGTTGTAGAAAGATATGTGAGGGCATATGTAGTGCGTGGTGCGCCTCCGGTGCAATGCCAGCGTAGCGGCGTGCTGCAGGCAGAGCCAGAATCGCATGTGTAGGGTCATCAAAGGCATGGATGATGTAATGCGCGGCGCCCGGGTGCTCCGGCTGCTTACCATAGACATCAAGCGCAATCGCCCCAGCCTCAATAGACCGTTTCGTCGCAATCAGAGATAGCGAGTAGAATGTTGCCGCCTCCAGATCATCGGGATATTTGCGAAATATCGCCCCCATCTCTTTGGCATAGGCCCTCTCTCGCTCCACCTTTGTACCCTTGCCAAATAGCACCTTCACCGCATCGATGTAAGCTCGCTCCCGCGCCGTCAATTGCTCTGTTGAGCTTATCTTCGCCAGAGCGCCACGAGCCTCGTCCACCCAAACTCGGTTCCAAAGCGAATGGTTGTGTGTCATCGCCACGCCCCACCAGGCCATCGAAAGCTTCGGATCCTTGGCAGCACAAGCCTCAAACTGCTCGCGGGCCTCTTCAAACCAAAAACTGTGCAGCATCGCAACCGCGCGATTGAAGCATGCCTGTGAGCCGGGTTGACCAGCGGTGATAGGAAAATCAACTACTCCAACCGTTGCACCTTGTGCAAAGCTGAGCGTCAGAAATAGACACAACATCAAAAGTCGCATGCGAACATTCTACTCCTCATAATCGCCAGCTTCGAACGTAATCCATAAAAATCAACCACTTAGCTTAATTTTCTGGTACTTCGCAGTACGAACGTACCCAATCTCGAGTGGTACCAATTCATGTCAAAAACAGTACGAGAACGAGTCTATTTGCTTCTTTGTCAACAAGTTAGCAGTCTAAGCTAGAAGGGTTCATTGGCGATCGGCTTCTTCCGGCCCATGCTGGATAGTCTCTTCGTCCACTCTTTTTTTCAATTCCCCGCTGGTGGCTCCGGCGTGGTTGGACGGCATACCTTTCTTGCGGTTGATTCCGCGTGGGAGGTATGCCACTTTCTTTTTCCGGGGTAGTCAAACTTTGTCTTGACCAATTGCAATAGGAATGCTTTACTCAGGCTATTCTTCTATGTTTGTCAGACAAATAGCTAACATTTGTGTCGCTCTGTTTTGCTCCCTGGCACTACAAGCGCAGCAAACGGATTTTGCCGGAAGCCTGAAGACTTTTGAAGGCGTTGTTACTATTTATCGCGGTGGAGCTTCAGTTCCAGCTTTGCTCGGCCTGCATCTGAAGGAAAAAGATCGAATTGTTAGTGCCGCTCAAAGCAGGGTCTCTCTGATTCTGCGAGACGGAACACGTATATCAATTGGCCCGAATACTGAGTTTATTCTCGACCAATTTGCATACCAACCCCAGGAAGGTGCCTTTGCATTGGTAATGCAGTTGATGCGAGGGGCTTTGGTCTACGTATCGGGAAAAATCGCATCATTTGCACCAAGCGCAGTTAAGCTGGAAACGCCTTCGGGAAGCATCGGCCTGCGGGGCACAGAATTCGCAATCACACTCGAGCCTCAATAGGTAGCAACCGTGAACCGGCAAACAAGGCAAACTGCATTTCTTTTGGCAATCTTCCTGGCCTCCTGCGCAAAAAGGCCCGTCGCACAGCTACCTCCTGCTGCACCGCCTCCGAAGCAGAACCTGGTAGTTTTGTTGCGGGATGAAACGGGCAAAACCGGACGCATCGAGGTTAGCAACGCAGGAACTAGTGTTGAATTGAACCAGGAGAATTTCGCAGTTCGCCTGGGCTCGCCAACCAGCGCTCCCTCACAACCGTTTCTAATGGACCAGGCCGAAATCCAACGTATCTGGGGAGCAGAACTGGCCTCACTCCCAGCGGCAGAGCTGAGCTTTTCGCTTTACTTCGAACTCAACTCAGTCAATCTCGTGGCTGAATCATTAGCGATTCTTCCGCAAATTGTGAAGGCCATTGCGGATCGAAAATCCACTGATGTGAGTGTTATCGGTCACACCGACACCACTGGAGACAGTGCAGTCAATTTCACCTTCGGGTTAAACCGCGCTGCTGCGATCAGAGCCCGCCTCGAAGCCTCCGGCATTGATCGCAGCATTCTCTTCGTCAGCTCGCACGGCGACAAGGATCTGCTGGTTCCCACCCCGCCAAATACCAACGAGGCCCGGAACCGCCGCGTTGAAGTGATTGTCA
Organism: Acidobacteriota bacterium; assembly: GCA_026394095.1. Lineage (GTDB taxonomy): Bacteria > Acidobacteriota > Terriglobia > Bryobacterales > Bryobacteraceae > Bryobacter. Next base: position 2,410 of record JAPKYY010000437.1, read on the forward strand.
GATGATCCTCAGCCGGCAAATGGGCCTCAGTACAACGCTGCTTGTTGCAACTTTCGGTACCTTGCTGGCTGCTTTTCCTGGAGCAATACCTGCGACATGGAACTTCGCAATCATCGACCAAATCCTCCACTGGCTTCCTGCCCCGAACAACTCTGGTCTAGTGGCCTATGTCGAGATCGACGATGCGTCGCTTGGAGCTATTGGCCGTTGGCCATGGCCGCGAAAACGTACTGCAGAATTGATCAACAAGATTCACGATGCAGGTGCCAAATCAGTTGTTGTCGATTTGTTTTTCCCGGAAGCCGAGAATCCAGCCAGCGACCAGGAACTTGCTGCCAGCCTGCAGCGAGCCAACGCCTGGATCGGTTATCAATTCCGGTTCACAGAACCAAATGGTAAGCCTTGTGCGACAAATTCAATCCCGGTAGTCATGCGCCGATCAGGCATGGCGCAGAATCCGGATTTGTTTGAAGCCGCTCCCGCTGGATGGTAAGGGCAGGCTTTCGATTCGCCCCTCAAAAGGCGATACCTCCATTCCTCGTGTACCGGCCCTGCGTCTGCTCCAGCCAACAACAGACACACCCAACCTCCAGGGAAAACTCGTCGTTCTTGGCGTACATGCTGCAGGCATTCAAGAACAGGATTCAGCCCTTCTTCAGGCGACAGCCATCGACAACCTGCTCAACGCCACAGCCTTTGCGGGCCCGGGAACAAGCCCCTTGGCCGAATGGTTTTTGATGATCGGCGCCCTGGCAGCCGCCTTCTGGCCTTTGACCC
>JAPKYY010001018.1 GCA_026394095.1 Acidobacteriota bacterium
GCAGGATTAGAATATCCTGATGAGCCCGCGCACCTGGCAGCGAATTAAGGAAGTCTACACGGAGGCGAGTGAACTCCCAACTGAAGACAGAGAACCATTCGTTGAGCGGGTGACTCCAGATCAGCCGAAAATCGCCAGTGAAGTGCTTCGGCTTCTGCGCCTTGATGCCGAAGCCGAGCGCCGTCTTCAACCGATCCGCGTCCCGGCCGGATTGCTTTCATCTGCAGCAGATCGCCACACTTTCTTTCCTTGGGAACGCCTGGCTGGCCGATATGAGATCCGGCGCTTTCTTGCCATTGGCGGTATGGGTGAAGTCTACGAGGCAGATGATCTCGACCGCGGCGAACGCATTGCTATCAAGACGATCCGCCCTGAACTTGCCAAAGACTCTCACCTCAGTTGGTTGCGCCGTGAAGTAGAAGCAGCGCGACGGATCCAGCATCCCAATATCTGCAGGGTTTTTGATCTGGTCCAGACAGCCTCACACACCTTCCTCACGATGGAGATGCTTGAAGGCGAAACTCTCGCAGCATACTTGCAGAAGCACGGAAGTCTCTCCGAGCGGCAAGCCCTGCCCTGGCTCAGACAGATTATCGCCGGGCTTGCTGCTGCCCACCGCGCTGGCGTTGTCCATCGTGATTTCAAACCCGGCAACGTCATGTTGGTCACGCGCCCAAATGCTGCACCCCGGGCCGTGATTATGGATTTCGGCCTCGCTCGCCACACCGCAACTGACGCACAGATATCCCTGACTTCTCAAACCTGGAGCCAGGGGATGGGTACGCCGGCTTACATGGCTCCCGAACAAATCGAGGGCCGCAAATCCACTGCTGCAACCGACATTTATTCGTTCGGCATGGTTCTGTTTGAAATGCTTACTGGCGAGGTACCCTTTGCTGAGGACTCACCGCTGAACATGGCTGTTCGCAAGACACGAGAATCAGCGCCAACTGCGCTGCTCTATGCTCCAACTCTGCGGCGGAACTGGTCGGATGTAATTCGCAAGTGCCTCGCAGCCAACCCATTGTCCCGCTTTGCGTCGGTGGAAGAAATCCTGCCGGCTCTTGAATCACGCTCCAGCAGCCTCTGGCGCTCGCGACTTTTAAAGCGCAAACTGAAGCAGCTTTTGCTCGCCCGCAAAACCGTCTTCGCATCTGGAACGATTCTTTTGCTGCTCGCATTTGCTGGCTGGAATATCTGGCCCAAAGAACCCACGCCAGCCGCGTTGCGTGACTGGCAACGGGGCATCCAAAGCCTCCACTCCGATGAGCCACTCGCTGCGCTCGAGTTTCTAGAGCGCGCCAGTGATTCTAAAGCTGCCCCCTGGCGAACACAAGTGGATCTCGCTTTGGCCTGGCACGCACTCGCCGTAAACGAGCGCGCCAGGTCACTGCTTGCCTCAAGCCAGTCTCTATTTGCCAATCGTGCCGATCGCAGCTATCTCAATGCAGCGCAGGCTCTGCTTGCGGGCAACAAAGAGGAGGCACTCACGCTCTTGGCCGATCGAGCAGCTCAGGACCCGCGCAACCCCAACCTGCTTGCAGACCTGGCCTGGACCGCACAAGGCCCGGCCGATCGGTGGCGTAGCGTGATCCAATTCCAGCCAGATCATGCAGCCGCACACTTTCAGTTGGGCGATCTTGTGGCCCGCGAAGGCAAGTGGCGCGAGGCCGATGGCGCATTTGAGTCTGCGCAAACCTATTTCGGGGTTCAACAGAACACAAAGCTGCAACGCGCGGTTGCCGCCAGAAGAGGTTTGCGGAGGCTTGAGGCGGGAGATTTCGATCTCGCCCGTCACGATCTTGCTGCCTTTGCCTCATTGCCGATGGGCTCCGGAGTCTCCCCCTGCGAGCACGTGGCAGTGCTCCAGGCGGGCATCAAGGATAACTTTGCCCAACCCCCAGACCCTATGGGTGAGGCCTCTCCCAGATTCAATGAGGTCCTGGCGATAGCCAATCAGCGCTCCCGGCGTAGCTTCGACGAACCGGCCAACAATCAGCAGATGTATCTCTCGATTCCCTTACCGCCCGTGCGCGTCTGCGCCGCCAAGCTGGAATATCATATTCGGCGTGGCTCCGATCGCGGAGGAGCACTGAACGATTTCCTGCAAATTGGCGCCATGCCTTTTAACAGCAGCGAATCTTCTGTTCAAAGTTTCCCTCTTTGGGCAGATGCCCCGGAATCGATGGAACGAACGATTACACTTGAGTTGACGCCAGAAACTTTTGCCAGCGCCATGCGCGCTTATGCGGGCAAGCCAATAGCCATGCTGGATATCTTTGCAGGAGATGATACCGAGTTTGACTACATCAAAATTACAATTTTCTATTAGTCTCCTCTTCTTGTTCGTAAGCGTTGCGCAGGCTCAACCCTGTTCCCCGGCAATCCGGGGATTGGGCGCTTCCTTTAGCTTCGAAGAAGCCTCCCCGCTCAGAATCAAGGGTAAAGTCGGCAACGGACGCAGCTTCAATGGCAAGAATCAATTTCTTGAGCTGCCTGCCAAAACCAAAGGCATAGACTTCGGCAGTGAAGACTTCAGCATTTCGCTTTGGCTTCGAACCAGCGATGGCAACTCCATCAAGAGCATCGTCGACAAGCGCGATACCTCTCCCAAGGGTTACCTTATTTTTGTCCAGAATGGCCGGATCGCGTTTCAAGTCACCAATGGTGGAGAGCGAACTGAAATTTTCGCCAATGGGATTTCGATTGCCGACAACCGCTGGCATCACATTGTGGCTATGGCGAAGCGTCTCCCGCCTCAGGCCCCGAGATTGTTTGTCGATGGCAAACTGGCCAAAGCTCCGGGCAAAAATTCGACCATCGAAAACATCGATAACCCTGTGCCGCTCTGGCTGGGCCGCCATCACCGCAATCGTTACGTCGACACAGACGAGGAATACTATCGCGGCGACCTGGATGAGCTCTATTTCTTCCGACGCGCCTTGTCTCCCGAAGAAGTTTCCACTCTTCACACCTCCGGCCTGGCAGGCAAATGCACATCCCAAAAATAATTTGACCCCGTTTCTTTCCTGAATTCGCCTTTGACTCTGACGCCCGATTGCGGGTGATCTTTCTACATGAAACAAGAGAGGGAATTCATGAAACCTTTGTTACTAATCGCATTGAGTACACTGGCACTCAGTCCATCCTACGCAGCCCCGCTGCGCACAGACTCAAACATTGTCAGCTTTACATTCTTTGAAACCACAACAGTTGTTGGCCAATATACATTCAACACAAACAGCACCGAATTGAGCAATCAACGCGCCGGCTTCCTGGGCGTCAGTAATCGAGACTTTCAAACAGGAGCCTTTGAATTTTTCGACGTTTACTATTCAACTGCTGCGGGGCTAGCTGACATTGATGGCGAATACCTGACTATCGATTGCAGCTACGACGGCAACGGCAGCGGCTGCAATCTGGCCGATGTGAGGATGAATCTGTCCAACTCGACTTCGCGCTTTGCGGATACCTTGACACGCTTCGTTTCGACGACTGGCTACGTCAATGGTTCTGAACTGAATGCTGTTGATGGCAACACCGCCACCGCAGCGAGCTTAGGCAGTGCAGAAGGCGTCCGAATGAGTTTCACTGTCGGATTCAGCGAGCAGAATAATTCCGCCGTCCCTGAGCCCTCCACCTACGCACTGACGGCAATGGGTTTGCTTGCGGCATACCTGCGTCGCAAGGGCAGCCGCTAACCACCACCTAAGGAGCGGCTAGATACCGGTGCGAAACGTAACTTGCGTTTCGCACCCGGTTGTTTTTTCCTTCCACTTGCACGAGAATCTGGAAAAAGGGTGATTTCTTACCTCTCGGGCCTTCTGCCGGATCTTCTTCCAACTTCTTCTGCAACGCCTTCATTTTTTCAGGATCAATCGAATATTCTGCGAGCCCCTGGGTCGTCCAGGTATTGACTCCAGACAAATAAAGAATTCTAGTACCGGGCGATTTTCCGGGCCACAAACTCAGCACCCCATAGTCCACGTGAACCCCAAGCCCGGCAGTCTGCTCATAAAAGGATCGCTCTCCGGGCAGCGGATTGTCCAACCGGTAGCCTCCCCTCAAGCCTTGCAGGTCGAAGTGGTAACGCTGTTGGAGTTTCATTCGTTGCAAGAGGGTCTGAAAGCGCGCGGAAGCAACTACAATCAGATTCTTCCCCTCGATATCCGATGGCCCGATGTAGTTTGAGTTGGCTACTCCAACTTTGGCTCCATGATTCTC
>JAPKYY010000432.1 GCA_026394095.1 Acidobacteriota bacterium
GTAGATGTCGCGGGCTTTGTTGTCGGTGAGGCGCTGGGGGCTTGAGCCATTGTCGTTGACCGTCCAGATGTCGCCCAGGTAGCTGAAGGCGACCTTGCCTTTGGAATAGCTGGGCTGGCGGAGCAGCTTCACATCGGCAAAAGTCGTCGAGGCGAGACAGAGGGTCAGCAGGGCGGGAATCGCAATTCGCATGAGGTAGATAGTAGCGCGAGATTTCGGTTTTGGCCACAGACCTGATTGACACACCATGAGATCCCCGATAAGGTAAACGCTTCGTGCCTATTATTGAACTCCACTGGATCGACTACGCGATTCTTGCCACATACTTTGCTTTTGTCCTTGGGATTGGCTTTCAACTTCGCCGTAATATGCGTTCGGCGGAGGACTATCTGCTCTCTGGGCGGGCGATCCCGGCCTGGATCGCTGGACTTGCCTTTTTGTCTGCCAATCTTGGCGCGCAGGAGGTGATGGGCATGGCGGCGTCGGGGGCCAAGTATGGCATTGCTACGAGCCACTTTTACTGGGTGGGTGCTGTGCCGGCGATGGTGTTTGTTGGGGTGTTTATGATGCCGTTCTATTACGGCTCGCGCGCGCGGTCTGTGCCGGAATACCTCAAGCTTCGCTTTGATGAGAAGACTCGGGCTTTTAACGCGATTACGTTTGCACTGATGACGGTTATGTCTTCGGGCATTTCGCTTTACGCAATGGGTCTGTTATTGGCTTCGCTGCTGGGCTGGAACTTTGACGCCTCTATTGGTCTCGCTGCTCTTGTGGTGCTGGTCTATATCTTTCTTGGGGGCCTCACGTCGGCAATCTATAACGAAGTGCTACAGTTCTTTCTGATTTGCGCTGGCTTCTTTCCGCTTGTGCTTGTGGGTCTGTCGAATGTGGGGGGCTGGAATGGACTGGTTACGCAGCTTGAAAAAGTGGCTGTCAGCAAGGGTTATGTCGCTGGGGCGTATACGCATGCCTGGACTCAGATGTCGAACCCTTCGGCTAACCCGATGGGGATTGAATGGTTCGGGATGGCGATGGGACTTGGCTTCGTTTTGAGCTTTGGTTATTGGTGTACCGACTTCCTTGTTGTACAGAGGGCAATGGCTGCGGATTCGATGCTGGCTGCGCGGAAGACTCCGCTGATTGCAGCCATTCCGAAGATGCTCTTCCCTGCTCTGGTGATTTTGCCAGGCATGATTGCGATTGCGATTTCTTCGCAGGCCAACGGAGTGTTTCACCTTCCGGTGAAGCCGGACGGCAGTCTCAATTACGACATGACGATTCCGCTAATGCTACAGGCCTTCTTTCCGGCGGGGATGTTGGGTCTGGGACTGACTGCACTGATGGCTAGCTTTATGTCCGGTATGGCTGGCAACGTTACGGCCTTTAATACTGTGTGGACTTACGACATCTACCAGGCTTATCTCAAACCGAATCAGCCCGATGCGCATTACCTCAATGTGGGCCGGCTTGCTACTGTGTTTGGCATTGCCGCATCGTGGGCCGCTGCCTATGCTGCTGTGAAGTTCAACAACATCATGGACCTGCTGCAGCTTGTTTTCGCTTTTGTGAATGCGCCGCTGTTTGCAACATTTCTGCTGGGAATGTTTTGGGCCCGGGCGTCGGCCAATGGTGCATTTTTTGGGCTGCTCTCAGGCACGGTTGCGGCCAGTGTGCATCATGGTCTGTCGCTGCCGATGGGATCGCAACCTGGGCTCAAGGGTGCATGGATCGCGACTCAAGCAATTTACCCGAGCGAGATGGCTCAAAACTTCTGGACTGCTATCTGGGCCTTTAGCGTCTGCTTTCTGGTCACTGTCGCGGTTAGCCTGGTGACAAAGGCAAAGGCCGCAGAGGAACTCTCAGGGCTTGTTTACGCTTATACAGAGATGCCCAAAGATCCGCCCAATCTGGCCTGGTATCAAAAACCTGCCACGCTTGGCGGGCTCATCCTTATCGCAGTCACCCTGCTGAACATTCTCTTCTGGTAATACCCATGGACCTCAGACTTATCATCGGCCGCCTACTTCTTGCCATCGGCTTGCTGCTCCTTGCAGCGGCCTGGCTTGCGCCCACAACCATACGAACCCAACTTTACGGAACCAATCTCAACCTTGCATGGGGGATCGTGCTGATCGCTTCTGGTTCTCTCTTCATCTTCACCGCTCGTAAATCATGAAATTCCGCGCTCCCGGACGAGTCAACCTCATCGGTGAACATACCGATTACAACGACGGCTTTGTGCTGCCTGTAGCGATTGAGATGCAAACCATCGCGACGGCTACACCCGCGCCTGCGATGCAATTCACATCTACCAGTAACCCGCCTGCGGGCTGGGAAGCTTATGTACTGGGAGTCGAGAAACAACTCAGACGCCGGGCAGTGCCGATCCCGAATCTGGCCATCGAATTCAGTTCCACGCTGCCTCTGGGTGCAGGACTATCGAGCTCTGCCGCTTTTGAAGTATCAGCCGCGCTGGCTTTCATTGCTGCCGCTGGCTTTGAGTTGCCGGCGATGGAAGTAGCCAAGCTCTGCCAGCAAGCAGAAATTGAAACCGTTGGCCTCGGCTGCGGCATCATGGATCAGTTTATCTCGCTGCATGGCCGAGCCGACCATGCCATTCTTCTCGATTGCCGTAGCCTCGCCTGGCGTCCTGTGCCGATCCCCGAAGGAATCACGCTAGTGATTGCCGATACGGGCGTGAAGCATGCTTTGGCAAGTAGTGAATACAATACGCGGCGCAAGGAATGCGAGGAAGCTGCGGCTGCTCTGGGAGTAAAGAGTCTTCGCGACGCGATTCAAGATGGCGGCTACAAGCGTGCACGCCATATTGTTAGCGAGAATGCTCGCGTTCTGGCATTTGTAGAAGCGCTCGCCGCTAATGACCGCAAGGGACTCGGAGAATTGATGGCCGCCAGCCACGAAAGTCTTCGCGTGGATTATGAAGTTTCGTGCCCGGAGCTGGATGCCATGGTGGCCGCTGCACAACAGTGCCCAGGGCTCATTGGGGCTCGCATGACCGGTGGAGGATTTGGTGGCTCGACCATCAATCTCGTTGAGACCGGTGAAGCTTCTGCCTTTGCGGCCAAGTTAGCTCAGCTTTATCCTGGCGCTACCATCCACATCACTAGGGCCGCCAGTGGTGCTGGTCGGCAAAATCCATAAAACCTTCCCAATCCCATTTGGTGATGTCGTGCTTGCCTAGCCGCAGGTGATAGGCCATGCGGCCGTCGAAGTAGCGCTCGCCGGGCTTGAGCATCTCGCGTGGCTTCATTCCTGCAGCTAACATGCCGCCGAATTCGCCTTCGGGGTCGGCCCAGAGATCTTCGCTGGCGCTGGTGGTGTACATTAAGCGGGGTGCGACGGCGCGGATGACCCAGTGGGAATCGAAGGGAAGTGTCTCTTCTTTGCCGCTGTATTTCTTGAAATTTCCGTCAAACCAGTGGGGAAAATTCTTGTTGAGGTCGGCGGTGCGCTCACCGCTTTTGCGACGGCTTATGGCGGCACCGCCCTCACCGCTATCGTTGGAGATCACCATTGCGAAGCGCTC
>JAPKYY010000712.1 GCA_026394095.1 Acidobacteriota bacterium
AAAAGGTGTTGCTTGCGCGCTGGCTGTGCATGAACCCGCGCGTGTTGATTGTTGACGACGTTCTGGCTACAGGTGGCACTGCAAAAGCCGTAGCCGACCTGGTACATCAGTCCGGTGGCACTTTAGCGGGCCTTGGCTTTGTCATTGAACTCGACTTCCTGAATGGCCGCGATCGTCTGGCCGGTCAGGACATCTTCAGTCTTCTTCACTACTAATGCCGACGCTGCCGGCATTCGCCAAGATCAATCTTGGGCTGAAGGTTCTCTACAAGCGCCCCGATCAGTTTCACGAAATCGCGACGCTATTCCAAACGATATCCCTGGCCGACGACCTCGAAATCGAGGCCGTCGCCTCGGCGTCCACTTCGATTGAAACCACTAGCGATGTTGAGATCCCCGGGGACAATCTTGCCACCAGAGCCGCTCGACTCTGGCTCGACTCGGCAGGACTCTCGGCCCGCGTGCGGATACACATAACCAAGAGAATCCCTATGGGAGGTGGGCTCGGTGGCGGATCCACCGACGCCGCCGCAGTACTGCTGGCTCTGCCGGCATTGCTTGGGGTTGAAACAAGTTTCGATCAGTTGCATCCGATCGCCTCTAAACTCGGGTCAGACCTGCCATTCTTTCTCATCGGCGGCACGGCAGAGGCTTCAGGACGAGGTGAAATTCTTACCCCAATCCCTGATCCAGACCGGATTCACGGTGTCTTGATTGCTCCTGGCCTGCACATTTCCACCCCGGACGCCTACCGCAGCCTCAACCGCCCTTTTGCTGACGAATTGACACAGGCCCGCCAAGTCGAGATAATGAAAAGGTTTCGCGCTCTCGTGCGTAGTGTGCATGAGAATCACCCGCCCGCAGTTTGGGCCAGTGATTGCGAAAACGACTTTGAGCCCGTAGCGTTCGAACAGCACCCTGCTCTCGATTCCCTCTTGGGGCGAATCAGAGCTACGGGAGCCCACCCGGCAAATATGTCAGGAAGCGGCTCCACTTTGTTCGGGCTTTATGAGACCGCTGAAGCTGCTGCCGCAGCAGAAGCTCAGCTCAAGGTTGAACTATCGGGGCACGCGACGGCTTTTCGGGTAGAGAAATTCTTTACCATTAGCCGCCGCCATTACAAGCGTGCCTGGCATACAGCTTTATCATCCTTTACGGATGGCGCTAGTTGGCCGCCCCGGTCCCTGATTGTGTGAACGGAAGAAGCGACAAAGAACTCAGCGCCATGCGATTTGACCGCATCAAAATTTTAACCGGTAACGCGAACCCCGCACTTGCACAGGAAATCTGTGCGCATCTGGATGTAGAAGTCGCGCGTACTTCCGTCAAGACCTTCGCCGATGGCGAGACCTGGATCCAGGTTCACGAAAACGTGCGTGGCTCCGACGTTTTTGTCATCCAGCCAACCTCGTCTCCGGTCAACCATCATCTGATGGAGCTTCTGCTGATTATCGATGCTCTCAAACGGGCTTCGGCAGATCGCATCACCGCTGTCTTCCCCTACTTTGGCTATGCCCGCCAGGATCGTAAAGATCAACCCCGCGTTCCGATCTCAGCCCGCCTTGTCGCCAAT
>JAPKYY010000262.1 GCA_026394095.1 Acidobacteriota bacterium
ATGAACCTGACACCTAGAGCCAGGCAAAAGCCGGGTGCTCCACCCCGCTCACACTTTTCACAATTTGCCGGTACACCTTCGCCCCCGCATCCCCGTTGGTGAACACAAAGATCCCCTCACCCCGCCCGGGTTCAGCAAACACAATATGCTTAAACCCTCCGTTATCCCCCCACTGCCACAAGAATTCCCGATTCCCCACCCGTTCCACTCCCCATCCCAGGCCCCAACCCAAATTCTCGTTAATCCGGGTCTCTTCTTTCGTCAAAACTGGATTCCGCATCGCAGCCGCCAAAAACTTCACATAGTCCGCCCCACTGGTCACCATGCTCGCCGCAGCATTTGGCACAATCCCGTTCGGCAACATCGTCCCGCCCACTTCCTTCACCACAGCGGAATAGCGCTCATACTTCCAGCTCTCAAATCGCTCTCCAGCCTTCTGCGCATAACCGCGCAGCACCCTCGGAGGCCGGTCCCAATTCGGCCGCAACACGCCCTTCGAGTCATAAGGCCATGCCACACGCCCCATCCACTCCGGCCGCCACGCCATACAACTCGAAGCCATCCCTAAAGGCCGAAACACCAAATCCTCAACCAATTCACAAATCGACTTACCCGACACCTTCTCGAGAATCCGCTGCAGGTAAAAGAAACCCTCGCCCGAATACTGAAACTTGGTCCCAGGCGGAAACTTCGGCACCAGCTCTTCCCCCTCCTTCGAACGCCAATTCGGAAACCCCGAAGAATGACTCAAAACATGCCGCACCGTCACCGTCCGCGCCACCGGATCCTTCAAATCATCGACATAAGAAACCAGCGTCCGGTCCAGATCCAGCTTCAGTGCAAACGCCGCGTAAGCCGTAACCTGCTTACTCAAACTCGCAGCATGAAAAATTGTCTCCGGCCCCACCGCAACCTTCTCCTCCACCTTCGCCAGCCCCAGGCCCTTCACCCATCCGGGCTTCCCGTCCTTGACAACACCCACCAGCACCCCAGGCACCGTCCCCAGCCAGTCCAGCACATCACGCTCAAACGAGGCAGGCTGATCTAGCTGCACCAGTGGCACCCCCGCCACACTCTGCAAAAACGCACGACGATACATATTGTTGAAACGAACGAAATTCAAATCTGTTACGTTCCAAAACAAATTGATATCCTGTTGCCCAACCGTGCAGAGTCCAGCCCCCGTCGCCGCCTCCACCCTCCGCAAGGTCCGTCGCCGCATCCTTCCCTACGTCTTCCTCCTCTACATCGTCGCCTTCCTCGACCGCGCCAACGTCGCCTTCGCCAAAGCCCCCATGAGCGCAGACCTCGGCTTCTCTGAAGCCGCCTTCGGCCTCGGCGCAGGCATCTTCTTCATTGGTTATTTCCTCTTCGAAATCCCCGGCGCACTGATAGTCGAGCGCTACAGCGCCCGCAAATGGATCGCCCGCATCCTCATCACCTGGGGCCTCTGCACCGTCCTCATCGGCTTCGTCCGCACCCCCAACGAATTCTACGGCGCACGCTTCCTGCTGGGCTGCGCCGAAGCCGGCTTCTTCCCGGGCATCATCGTCTACCTCGGCCACTGGTTTCCACGCAAAGAACGCGCCAAAGCCGTCTCCGGCCTCATCCTTGGCGTCCCCGTCTCACAAGTCCTAGGTGGCCCCCTCTCCGCGCTGATCCTCCACTCCCTCGACTGGCGCTGGATGTTCATCCTGGAAGGCATCCCCGCCATCCTCCTCGGCTTCATCACTCTGCGTTACCTCACAGACCGCCCCTCCCAGGCCACCTGGCTCACCTCGCCAGAACGCACCTGGCTCATCAGCCAACTCACCGAAAGCACCCACCACTCCTCCCCCTGGGCCGCCTTCCGCGACAAGCGAATCCTCCTCCTCGCCCTCGCTATGGCCTGCGTCAACATCGGCACCTACGCCTTCCAACTCTGGGTCCCCTCCATCATCCGCGCCGCCCAAACAAGCATGTCCGTCAGCAAAGCCAGCGCCTTCGCCGCCCTCCCCTTCGCAGCATCCATTATCGGCATGACCCTCTTCGGCCGCTCCTCTGACAAAACAGGCGAGCGCCGCTTCCACACCGCCGTCCCCATGTGGTGCGCCGGTATTTTCTTCTTCTTCGCTGGCCGTCCCAACCAGTCCCTCGAAGTCGAAATCCTCTGGCTCTGCCTCTCCGGCTTCTTCGTCTACGCCTGGCCCGGCCCCTTCTGGACCCTCCCCACTGCCGCCCTCGGCCAAACCGCCGCAGCAGCCTCTGTAGGCTTGATCAACTCCATCGGCAATCTCGGAGGCTTCATCGGCCCCACCGTCATCGGCTATATCCTAACGGCCGGCTACCCCATGCACAACGCCCTCGCCTTCGTCGCCGCCGCCTTCTTCCTTGCCGGCTGCCTCGTACTCACCGTCCGCGTTGACGATAAGATAAAACCCGCCACATGAAATACAGCTTCATCGTGATGGACCCACCCACCCGCGACACCTTCGCCACCCTCCAGGATTGCGGCTACGACGGCATCGAGCTCAACATGCGAGAACCCTTCGATCTCGACTCTGTCGAGCGCAACCTCGAAGATCACAACCTCGTAATGCCCAGCTTCCTCACCGGCGAAGCCTACTTCGACGGCCTCTGCCTCAGCTCCCAGCGAGCCGAAGTTCGCCGCCAAACCGTCGAGCGCCTCATCCGCTACGTCGACATCGCCCACCGTTTCAAATCCATCATGGTCGTTGGCCTCCTCCAGGGCCTCCGCCGCGACGAGCCAGACCCCGCAATCGCCGCCACCCGCATCCGCGACGGCCTCCGCGCCGTAGCCGACGTCGCCGAATCGAAAGGCGTAGAGTTCGTCATCGAACCCGTCAACCACCTCCAGGTCGGCTTCCACAACTCTGTCGCCGAAGTCCGAAACCTAATCGCAGAAGTGGGCTTCCCCGCCATCCGTCCCATGGTCGACACCATCCACATGAACATCGAGGAATCCTCACTAACCCAACCGATCCTCGATTGTGGAGCCTCCCTCCGCCACATCCATCTCTGCGAATCCAACGGCGGTCGCTTCGGCTCAGGCCACATCCCCTTCGCCGAAGTATTGGCATCCCTGCGCACCATCCACTACCACCACTTCGCCTCCGTCAAGGTCTACCGACATTTGGCCTTCGCCGAAGCTGCCAAATCCAGCATCGACTTCCTCAAGGCAATCGAAAGCTAAGATGTCCTTCGACTTCACCGGCAAAACCGTACTCATCACCGGCGCCGCGCAAGGCATAGGCGAAGCCGCCGCCAAAGCCTTCGCCACCGCCGGCGCCAAGGTCATCGCAGTAGATCTAGACACAGTCGAGCGCTGCGACGTAACCAACGAAGCCGAAGTCAATGAGACAGTCGACAACGCAATCGCCCGCTACGGTGCCATCGACGTCCTCTTCAACAACGCCGGCATCAACAAACGAATCCCGCTAGACCAGTGGACCGAGCCAGACTGGCAAGCCGTCATCAACGTCAACTTCATCGGCTCCTTCCTCATGGCTCGCGCCGTAGGCCGCCACATGATGGCGCGCCGCTCCGGAGCCATCGTCAACATGTCAGCGCTAGGCGGAGGCGTAGTAGGCCTCGGCCGAGGCACAGAAATTTACACCGGCACCAAAGGCGCAATCGTCGGCATGACCCGTGACCTCGCCGCAGAATTCGCACCCTACGGCATCAGGGTCAACTGCGTAGCCCCCGGCTGGATTGACACAGCCATGAACGCCCCGCTGATGAACCACCCCACCGCCCCACAAAAAGTCCTCGACCGAATCCCGATGGGCCGCTGGGGCGAAGTCGAAGACGTAGTAGGCCCAGTGCTCTTTCTAGCCTCCGACGCCGCCCGCTACATCACCGGCCACGTCCTCCCCATCGATGGCGGAGCCGCCGCCATCATCCGCATCACACTCTAAAGGCGAGCACTGCGTTTAAGCCCCCAAACGCAAAAGAATTCGACAGCGCCGCCCCCACTTGAACCCGCCGCGCCACATTAGCAATCACGTCCAGCCCACACTCCGGGTCCTCCGTCTCAAAACCCGCGGTCGGCGGCAACACACCCCTCTGCAACGCCATCACGGTAGCCACCGCCTCCAGAGCCCCCGCCGCCCCCAGCGCATGCCCATGCATAGACTTCGTCGACGACACCGGCACCCCCTCACCCATCACCATCCGAATCGCCACACACTCCGCCGGGTCATTCGCCTGCGTCCCGGTTCCATGAGCATTCACATATCCAACCTCAGAAGCATCCATCGCCCCATCCCGCAAAGCCATCCGCATCGCCGCCGCCGCCCCCTCAGGCTTCGGCTGCGTAATGTGATGAGCATCAGCAGACATCCCAAACCCAGCCAGCTCCGCCAGCACCACAGCCCCCCTGGCGCGAGCATGTTCTTCACTCTCAATCACCAGCATCCCCGCTCCCTCACCAAGACTCATCCCCTTCCGCCCCAGCGAAAACGGCCTGCAAACATCTGGCGAAACAACCCGCATCGCCTCCCAGGCCTTCAACAACCCAAACACAAAAGGAGCCTCACTCCCCCCGGTAAGAGCCACATCCACAACCCCATTCCGAACCATCCAAAGCGCCTGCCCCATAGCGTGGTTCGCCGACGAGCAAGCAGTAGAAGTAGTAAACACCGGCCCAGTCACACCATGTTCCATGGCAATCAAACTAGCTGCAGCATTGGCCATCACCTTAGGAATCGTCAGCGGATGCACCCGAGACTTCTTCTCCCGGTAAACATCCCAATACCCCGCATCCTCCATATGCTTGCCACCAACGCAACACCCGGTAACAATAGCCGCCCCCTCCGGCAGCTTGAGCCAGGCCTGCCCAACAGCCTCCCTAGCCGCCAGCAAAGCAAACTGGGCATTCCGGTCCGCCATAAGAAGGTGTTCCTTCCCCAACCAATCCTCAGCTACAAAGCCACCAAACTCAGCACCAGTAGTGATCTTCATCTCGGAAGTATCGAGAGTCCGCAAAGCCCCAATCGCCGCCACACCATTCTCAAGGCCAGACCAGAACAAAGGAACCCCAACACCATAAGCCGTCACAGCCCCCAACCCAGTTACAACAACTTTACGCATCTCCCCACTCTACAATCATGAAATGGACCCCCGTCCCTACCAACCCACCGACCTCCCCGCCTGCAAAGCAATTCTGCCAACCTTAGAGGCCCCAACCCACTTCCACGTCTTCGAGCACAACGGCGAAATCCTCGCCTTCGGCGGCTACGAAATCACCTCCCCGACCTCTGCGCAAATCAAACAATACATGGTCCACCCAGACTGGCGCTGCCAGGGCATAGGCCGCTATCTGATCCTCTACCTCTTGAAGCAAATCAGTGCCGAGGGCAACATCGCCGAGGTCCGCGCAATTGCCTCAAGTGACTTGGATGGCTTCTTCGAAAAGCAGGGCTTCCGTCCGCTCCCATCAAGCAGCACATCAGGCCGCATCTACACCAAAAAGCTAACCGTCTGTACCTAAGCTCCGATCTGAATCTTCAGCCCAAATTCCCTTTACTAAAGCACCCGAAGGCAGGAACCACCGACACATTT
>JAPKYY010000301.1 GCA_026394095.1 Acidobacteriota bacterium
CTTCCTCCTTCATTGAGGTAGGGATCATGATCGTACGATTTGAGATCCGCTGAGTGGGTTGATAGTAGTTGCGGTCGTAAAAATAGGTTGCCAGCGGCAGCATCGCCAGGCACGCTACAGCCACCCGATGTTGCTTGCTGATCCAGGCGACGCCCAGTACTGCAATCGCAATGTGTGCCGCAAGCACCCAAACCTTGTCCGAGGTGTTACCCACAATCGCAAGCGCCACTCCGATACAAAGCGTCGTGGCCAGCAGAGCCGCAGCCACCGGATTCTCTCTTCTCAGAATCCAGACAACTGCTGCCACCACCAATGTGCCTGCCGCGATATGCAGCAGCACGTTGGCCATATAAAATATGTTGGCTTGCGCAAAGGCCGCAAGATAGGCGCTATTCAGAAGCAGAAGGGCAAAGGCAGCCCAAAGAATTCGTTGAAACCGTGACATGTTTTTACTACCTCTATTGAGTCAATGGACGAAGAAGTCGAAGTGCAGGGCGAATATTTACCTTTTGCTGCTCTTCTGCTCCTGGAGCTTTTTCAATCTCTGTTTTGTATGGATAGCCGCTCATCTTGTGGAAGGGCAGCGGCGCCACACTCTGCGAATAAGCCGTGTTCGCATCGCGGTCTTTTGCCCAACCATCGACGTGTAGCAAATAGTCGCGACGCCATCCCGCAGGTAGCGGGGGCAGGGAAGCCGGGTCAAATTCAAGGCTCAACTGGTCGCCAGAACCCATCACCACCAGTTGGTCGTCGAGCCCGCCAACCAGGCTCGTCACATCGCCATAGCGGGTGTAGTTGCCAGGAGTTGGGTTCCAGAGCGAAGTGGGCTCCGGATTCGGATAAGAGAACTCTTCGGGTTGCTTGCGCTCGGGGTGGATGACTGATGGTGAGAAGCCGCGGAACTGCAAAGATGCAGAAGCCGAACTCAGTGCGGTCAGCCTATGCTCTGGTCTGGCACTACTCTCTCCGAGGAAAATTTCATCCCAGTAAACGCAAAGGTTTGTGATGATTCTGACCTCACGGCTTGTACTTAGAAATTTGCCAGTCAGGTCGACCACCATGGTCTTCGGCTTGCCTGACGGCATACCCATGTCTTCGATCACCGTAACCCATTCGCCCTTCTTGTTCTTCACCTGGAGCAGCGGCGATTGCAGCGGTGTACCTTCCTGCGCCGCAGCCAAAAAGGTAGAGCCGTCAGCCCAATCCACCCAACCCTGCAGTACCAGAATGGCCGTGTTCTTTTGTGCAACATTTCCGAAATCCAGAGTCAGCATATGGCGTTCGGCAACTCCTGCGGTATTTCGTCGATAAGCGTTCGGATATGTACGATCCCGCGCGGCCAACAAGCTTGTTACATCGTTGCCAAGATGATCGACGGCCTTCTTTGCATGTATCGGCTGATTCACGCCAAAGAGCCGAAACTCAGGGAAGGGCGGAGCTTTCCATTTCTCATTGGAATAGACGCTGGTGCCAGTAGGATGATCAATCGCCAGCAGGCGTACCTGGTCGAAGTAAGCGGCTTCACTAAGCTCCTCCGTCATGCGAACTTCAAGCCGCCCGTTGGCGTTGGGCTTCAATTGCTCGCCGGCAATCGCGACATACTCATCATGATCGGCGGCAAAGAACGTTCCATCTCCAGCGCTGGCTCCCAGTGGGGCCACCCCCAACACGTCAGTGATGTACTCGAATCTGTACTCGAATCCTTCCCCGTTGTAGGTCAAGACAATTGGGCAGGAACCAGACAGGCGTTGAGCTTCCTTGTAACGCCATGGCGTCGCCACCGCCTGCTTCATCTCGTTCTGAATCAGCCCATTCGGCCAGGTAATTCGCACCACTTCCACTTGAGCTGCTTTTCCAACTCCGAAGCGAATTGGAAAGCCGTCATACACCTTCTTCTGGTAGAGCCCCCCCACTCGCAGTTCAATCTCTGAGCCCGGAGCTGTCCGGACATTCTTGACACCTTCAAGTGTCACTTTTAACACCCGATTCAATACCGGAGTGATATTCAGCTTCTCCACCCAGCCGCCTGACTTCAGCTCCACGATGTCGGTCTTCCCATCGGCATTCAGGTCAATGGCCACAGCCCCGCTTACGATTTCAAAGCGGCCATCATTCCGCAGGTCGGCGATCACTGCCTGGCCCTTCAGCCCTGCCACGGGTATTGACTTCTCCATCCCGGATAGCCACGCCACCTGGTCGCTGAGGCTGTAGACAAGATCGAGTTTGCTGTCCTGATCGACATCGCCCGTACTTAGGAACTTGGCGCCCGCAGGCAAAACTGGTAATGCTTCACGAGCATATTTCCCAAGCAGCAGATCGCGATAGAGAACCCCACCGCCCTCCGCATAGCTCACCACTAAATCAAAGCCGCGGGTATCTGGAATCACTCGCGTTGCGACGGCATCAATGGCCACGCCCGGAGCGAAGGGAAAATCCTTACTCTGATCTACAAAGCCGGCCGCGCCCTGATTGCGCAACAGCAGCTGCTGTTCTCCAAGAACAAAGAGATCGAGATCGTAATCGTGGTCATAATCCATCCACACGCACTGGTTAAACTTCCCACGAGCTGGCAGTGGAACCTGCTTCCAGCCTGCTGCGGTGTTGCGCAGCAGCAGCGGCATCTCTTCCCCAATCACACACAGATCCATCAGCCCGTCGTTGTCGTAGTCGCCCGCAGCAACATTGCGAACTCCGCTGACGCTGGCGATGCGCTTACCCCCAATGCTCGGACCATTGCCATCCCAGTAAACCGCTTTGTCTCCAAAGCTGATTGCGCCCGTCCAATTGTCGGCCAGTTTTCTTTCCTGCCACTTGAGCAGCGTCTTGTCGCGCGGTGGCGGTGCTGGCTTTGGGTCGTAAATTTCTGAATATTGCGACCAGTCGACATCTTCCGGCACCGCTGCACCCTCGGTCTGCTTCTTTAACGCCTGAAAGAGTTCCAATTGCTCCTTGGCCTCATTCGCGCGGTTGGCCTGGCGGTACATATTAAAAAGTTGGAAGTGCGCTGCAGCAAGATTCTGATCGAGCTTTGCCGCCTGTTCAAACGCAGCCGTCGCTCCTGCGGCATTGCCCAATTGTTTGAGCAGCACGCCCACGTTGTAGTGAAGGATTGGTTCCTTCGGGTCGAGCTTTACCGCTCCACGCATCTGGTCGAGCGCTTTCTGCGTCTCACCCTGCTTCTTGTATTCGATGCCCAGCGTGAACCACGTATGCGGCAGTTCTGGCTTCTCTTTCTGAACGGCCAGCAGTTCGACAATCGCTTCCTGCGCTCGCCCGGCCCGCAAAAGCCCCAGCCCATAATTCAAGCGTTCCCGCGATGATTTCGGCGCGAGGTCATAGGCCTGCTTCAGTGTTGCGGCTGCTTCTTTCTGCGTTGTCGGGTTCTCGTAAAAAGCCTTACCCAGATTGCGCAGTGCTTCGAGGCGCGCATCCTGCGCGAATGCAATAGAGGCTACTAATAAGAAAAGAGAAAATCTCATGCTTCACTCCGGCTAACGCTGGCGGATTCAAAACTTGCCATGTCGTGATAAAGATTCATCGCGCACCTCACAAGATGCATTCCAAGAATGGCGCCACTGCCTTCTCCAAGGCGCATACCCAAATCGAGGATCGGGTCTCCATCCAACTCTTCGAGCATGCGGCCGTGGCCCCGCTCGGCGGAGCGATGGGAAAAGAAAAACACATCCCTGCTTGCTGGTTCCATTTTTACAGCCACCAGCGCAGCAGCGCAGGTGATAAATCCATCCAGCATCACGGGCAGTTTCAGTGTTCCGGCTTCCATCAAAAAACCTGCCATTCGCGCAATCTCAAAGCCACCTACCGTCTGAAGCACCTTCAGTGTTGTTGCCCCTTTCAGCGCATGCTTTTCGAGAGCCGCATCGATCACGCGCGCCTTATGCTGAACCCCTGCATCATCGAGGCCAGTCCCACGGCCCGTGACTTCTGCTGCACTGTACCCGCCAATCGCAGCCAGAATCGCCGCAGCGGACGTGGTGTTGCCGATTCCCATCTCACCCACACCCACCAGCTCATACTTGCCAGCTGCCTCGCGCGCATCCACCCGGCCAGCAAGCAGGCGTTCCGCGCATTCTGCTTCAGTCATTGCCGGTACTTGGGCGAAATTCTTTGTCCCCTCACCGACACCCGCGTCGATCACTTTCACCTCGACGCCGTGCTGCCGGGCTAATACGTTCACTGCCGCGCCGCCAGCTTCAAAGTTGGCAAGCATCTGTCGAGTCACCGCTTTCGGATAAAGGCTGATGCCCTCCTCTGTAATGCCATGATCACCGGCATAGAGATAGAGGCCCAGCTTTTCGATTCTGGCTTGCGCGAGCCCGCGAATCACGCAGTATTCCTGGGCCAGTTCTTCCAGCCGCCCCAGACTCCCCTGCGGTTTGGTGCGCGAATTCCATTGCGCCGCGACTTCATTCAGTAATTCTTGTTTCACGATTCCAATTTCACAATCTCACAATAGCCCTGCTGAAACTCAAGTTCTGGCTCGCCAGTCAGCAATTGGCGGATTACGGAGTTCACTGCCAGATGCGCAACGATAATGCATGGCCTCGTGCATTGAGCCAGTGACGATGCAACCCGCGCCCGGAAGCTGCTCCAACTCTCAGCCCCTTCAGCGGAATACCCCAGCCAGTCTTTCAACTTGTTTTGCGCC
>JAPKYY010000930.1 GCA_026394095.1 Acidobacteriota bacterium
TTGGAGACGCTGGCAGTTCCCGTTTCGACATTGTGGCCGAGGCGCTTCAAGATTTCGACGGTGTCGGGGCTCCAGCCGCGTTCGAGGTAGAGCCGGTCTGGGAGCCACTGGTGGTGGAGACGAGGGGCGTCAATGGCGTCCTGGATGTTGAGTTTGAAATCGAGGACGTGGAGGATGGCCTGCATGACGCCGGTGATGATGCGGGTACCGCCGGGGGCACCGATGACCAGGAGGAGCTTGCCGTCTTTGGTGACGATGGTGGGCGTCATGCTGGAAAGCATGCGCTTGCCGGGGGCGATTGCGTTGGCTTCACCGCCGACAGCGCCATACATGTTGGCGGTACCAGGTTTGGCTGAGAAATCGTCCATCTCGTTATTCATGAGAAAACCAAGGCCGAGAACGGTGACGCCGCTTCCGTAGCCGCCGTTGAGAGTGTAGATGAGGGAGACGGCATTGCCTTTTTCGTCGACGATCGAGAGGTGGGTGGTTTCGGGGCTTTCAGCAGGGGGGACAGGGCCGTGGGTGAGGTCTTTGGAGTTGGTGGCTTTGTCCATCGAGATGGAATTCGCACGATCTGCGATGTAGGTTGGGGCGAGCAAGGCCGAGACGGGAACTTTGACGAAGTCGGGGTCGCCCAAGAATTGGCTGCGATCGGCGTAGAAGCGGCGCATGACTTCGGCTAGGGCGTGGGCGTGGCGGGCGCTGCCCATGCCGGCCTTGGAGTAGTCGAGACGGTCGAGCATGCCCATCATCTGAAGCATGCCGATGCCGCCGGAGGATGGTGGAGGGGCGGCGATGATGTCGTGACCGCGGTATTTGCCGAGGAGGGGCTTGCGTTCGACGGCCTGGTAGGCGCGGAGATCTTCTTCGGTGATGAGGCCGCCGTTTTTGGCCATCTCGGCGGCGAGGATCTTAGCTGTCTGACCCTGGTAGAACTCGTCGGGTCCTTTTTTGGCGATGCGTTCGAGGGTCTTGGCCAGCTCCGGGAGGCGGAGGGTTTCGCCGGCTTCGTAGTAGGTGCCGTTCTTCAGATAGATGCGTTTGGACTCGGGGAACTGGCCCATGTTGCGTTCTGCGCCGCGGAGGCCACGGGCGATGGAGTAGGAGAGCTCGAAGCCGTTTTTGGCTAGTTTGACGCTGGGCATAACAACCTCGCTCCACTTGAGACGGCCATACTTTTTGTGGAGCAAGGCGAGGCCGCGGACGGTGCCCGGGACGCCGCTGGCGCGCCAGCCGAGAATGCTGTCGCGGGTGGGTTTGCCCTGGGCGTCGAGGTACATGTCGCGGCTGGCTTTGCCGGGGGCTTTCTCGCGGAAGTCGATGAAGTTGGTGTCGCCGTTGGCCGCGCGTACCAGAGCGAAGCCGCCACCGCCGATGTTGCCTGCGCTGGGGTAGGTGACAGCGAGGGCGAAGCCGACGGCGACTGCGGCGTCGTAGGCGTTGCCGCCTTTCTTCAAGATCTGCACGCCTACGTCGGTGGCGATTGGCTCTTGCGAGACGACCATTGCTTTGCGTGCCCGGACGGGGTCGTGCGCGAGCAGTGTAGCGGCTAGAAGGAAGTTCAGAGCGAATTTCACTCTGAGATACCTCGTTGTCGCTTCCAGTCGAACATGACGATGCCGGCGGCAACGCTGACGTTCAAGCTGGGGATGGGGCCACTCATGGGGATGCGGAGGAGGAAGTCGCAGGACTTGCGGACATTGTCGTGCAAGCCATTGCCTTCGGCACCGAGGACAATCACTGTCTTTTCGTCGAAGCCGGCTTTATCGTAGGTTCGATCGCCGCGTTCGTCGATGCCGTAGATCCAGTAGCCGGATTTCTTGAATTTTTCGATGGCCTGGGCAATGTTTGTGACACGAACAATCTTGATGTGTTCGAGGGCACCAGCGGCAGCTTTGGCGACGGTTTCGGTGACGCCAACGGCGCGGCGCTCTGGAATTACCACTGCACCAGCGCCTACGGCGGAGGCGCTGCGCAGGATTGCGCCGAGGTTGTGGGGGTCTTCAACGCCATCTAGCATGATGACCAGATCGCTGCCAACGACGTTGTCGAATTCTTCGTATTCTTTTTCTGCACCGATGGCCACGACGCCCTGGTGGTTGGAGTTGCCGCCGGCATTTCGATCGAGGGCCTCGCGGGGTTCAAAACGGAGGGCGATCTTGCGCTGACGGCACAAGTCGACAATTTCCTGAATCTTTGGGCCGCCCGCACCTTTGGCGACCAATACGCGGTCGAGGGGTCTGCCTGCAACCAGTGCTTCTTTTACGGGATGAATCCCTATCAATATCGCCATCTATACTAAAAGTATCCCCTTCATGAGCTCTGGCAGTTATTCTTTAGCCATTTCGCAACCCGATTTGGACACAACCAATCGTAGAATTTATTTCTCCCTAATCTTACTCTGCGTTGGGCATTTTTTCATTGATGTGTACAGTTCGGCGCTGGCGGCCTTTCAGCCGCACCTTGCTGCGAAGATGGGGATCAACCTGACGGAAGCTGGCTTTTTGGCTGGAATTTATGTGTTTGCGAACTCTGTGACGCAGCCGGGGTTTGGCTATCTGTCGGACAAATTGCATTCGCAATTGTTTACGACGCTGGCGCCGATGGTGGCTGGAATTGGGGTTTCGATGATTGGCCTTGCCCCCAGCTACACAATGGTGATTAGCATGGCGGTGATTGGAGGGCTTGGGATTTCGAGCTTTCACCCGCAGGCGAGTGCGCGAGCGACGCAGGGGATTGTGGGGAATAAACCGTTCTGGATGGCGGTTTTTATTTGTTCTGGAACTTCGGGCCTGGCATTTGGGCCTACCTATTTTGCGTGGATCATTGAGCGGTTTGGGATTGAGAATA
>JAPKYY010000471.1 GCA_026394095.1 Acidobacteriota bacterium
GTCCCAGCTCCTTGAAAAAACTCACCCGGCTCTCAAACAATTGCCCCTGATGCTCGAACACATAAGTCTGCCCGGCCGCCCCCTGCCCGAACGCAAATCGCAACGCCAGTTCAATCTTGTCCTTGCCATCACTCACCCGGTAGAAAGACTCCTTACCCCGCCGCTCGATTAGATAAGAATACTTCCCCAGCTGAAACTCCAGCTTCGGGTGCTTCTCGAGAATCTCCGCCTCAACTACCGTATAGAGTGCCCGCGACATCGCATTGCGCGCATGCTTCTCGGATTGCGTTTTGTGACAAGCTGCACAAGCCGCATCCTGCGGCACTGCGTACCCCACCACCGCAATTGTGATCAGCAGGAGCAACTTCATTTGCCCTGCTCCTCAAGCAACTTCTTCAGCCGTTGAAACTCATTCCGCTGCGCGGTAGCCTCTTCCTTGCGGCCCGCCTTCGCATAAGCTGAAGCCAGCGCAATCCGCACCTGCGGGCTGGTCGGTTCCAGCTTCATCGCCGCCTCCAGCTCACGTATCCCCCGCTCCAAATCCACACCACTCTCCACCAGCGCCCGCCCCAACATCACGTGGCCGGTAAAGTTCACCGGCGCAAGCCTCGCCGCCTGCTCCCCATAAGGAATCGCCTTCTCAGGTTCTCCGCGCTTCAAAAATTCCATCGCCAAAAGTACCCGCGCCGCCAGATGATTCGGCTGAATTTCCAGCTCCTTCTGCAACACCCCGATGCCCTTGTCCGGATCCGTACTCACCAGCAACGACCCATAGGCGTAATGCACATTCGGCGTCGTCGGAAAGTCCTTCGAAATCGAATCCAGCATCCGCGTAGCCTCAGCCGTCCTCCGGTTTCCGGCAGTCAGGATAGCCCGCCCCGTCCGGTACACCACTTCACGGTCGTCGATCTTCAACTCCTGCGGAAAGATCGGCATCCGCAGTGCTGTAATCCCGGCAGCCTCGATCACTTTAGGGTCGAGCGGCTCCCGGTTCGAGAAAAAATTCAGGATATCCAGTGCCTTCTCAAAGTTCCCATCCTTGGTAAACAACAGCGCCGCATGATAGCTGGCAACATCCGTCAAAGGCTCCCCCCGAGGCAGTCCCAACCGCTCCGCCTGAATCAGACTCCGCAACGAATCGGCATAATCGCGACTTTGAAACTGGCACAACCCAAGAAACGCATACCCGCTCGAAACCTCGGGGGCCAGCTTCACAAACCGCTTCATGGCGTCCGTGCACTCCCGCGCTTGATCCCTCTCATAATGCATCGCGCCCAGAAAATACCAGCCCTCGGCCCAACCTGGCTGCGCACGCAAGCCTTGCTTGTAAAGTGGAATCGCCTCATCCAGCTTGCCTGCCAGCCGCAACTCAGTCGCCTTGGCCGCCACCAAAGGCTTCTTCACCTGAGCCATCAATCCAGCCGCAAATAGGAACACGATCAATTTCATGGCAACGGCTGCCCCTTCGGCTGCTTGGCCTGCGCCTCTGCATTCAGCCGCTGAACGATCGCCCGTTCCCGGTCCCCATCCGCCTTCCGCTTCAACCGGTAATAAACCGTCGCCAGAGACACATGGGCTTCCGTAAAATTATCGGCTTCTTTCACAATCCCTTCCAACTCCGCCAGAGCCGGCTCGATCTTGTTCTGAGCAATCATCACTGCCGCAATCTGATACCGCACCCCGATATCGCCAGGCCGCACTCGCAACGCCCGTTGAAAATGTTTGCTCGCCTGATCAAACAACTCGTCCTGTTTCAGGATTACGCCTAACTGCAGATTCGAACCGAAATCGTTTGGGTTTTGCAACAGCTCCCGCTCAAACGCCTTCGTCGCCGCACCTGTATCACCCGTGGCCATCAATGCCTGCCCCAAACTCGCATTCACCGTCGGCAACTGCGGATTCAGCTCATAAGCCTTCTGGAAATCCTTCAGCGCATTCGGAAAATCCCCAACCGAAAACTTGCTCGTCCCCATTAAAAATAGGGCTTCCGCACTTTCGCCCTTGCCCAGAATTTTGTTCAGATACTTCTGCCCCTCATCCACCTGTTTATCGCGAAGCAGCGCCATCCCCATCACATAAGCGATGCCCAAATCGTCCGGCTTGCTCGCCGACGCAGGCTCCAGCAGCTCAATCACCTTCTTGTTCACACCAAGCTGCAAATAGCTATCCGCAAGCAGCAAGCTCACCTGCGGCTGCTCACCCACCAGCGCCCGCAATG
>JAPKYY010000057.1 GCA_026394095.1 Acidobacteriota bacterium
AACATTCCTCGATGCGATCCAGCGCAACCGGATTACCGTTCGAACCCCAGTCGCTTCCCCGGTTCGTCGCGCTGGTGTTGGTTATCAGCAAGAAGCCATCGCCCTGCCTTCCGGCAACCGTATCCTGATCCTCAAGGCTGACTCAAGCCCGGTCGCCTACCTGCTCTCGGGCCCTTCTCTTACTTCTTACGAAGCGCTCGGTGGAGTCTCGGGCGTTTTAGGCTTTCCGATCTCTGACGCCAATAGCAATGGAACCCAGCGCTTTGAAAATGGTGCCCTTGCCGGCTCGCCTCTCAGGCTTGTATCAGGGGCTATCCTCACACGGTGGCTTGCCCTTGGAGCCGATTCCGGCGCTCTTGGGCCACCGGTTTCAGACCGGTCTTCTGCGATCACCTTTACCGGTACCCAGGTTGCCAGCCAGGCCTTCAGATCTGGTGTTTTCTTTGAATACAGCGTAGGGCCGCTGGCGGGCCGAGCATTTCTCACAACCGGTGCCATCGCTGCCAAACATCTCGAACTTGGCTCTGCCACCGGTTCGATCGGCGCGCCACTCACCGATGAATTCCTGACTGCTGGCGCATTCCGTCAGGAATTTGAAGGGGCATTCCTCGAATACAATCCCGGCGGCCCGGTTCGCGTTATCGACAAAGAGCGCCGGCCTACGCTTACGAT
Source organism: Acidobacteriota bacterium (assembly GCA_026394095.1). Taxonomy (GTDB): domain Bacteria; phylum Acidobacteriota; class Terriglobia; order Bryobacterales; family Bryobacteraceae; genus Bryobacter. The sequence goes on from JAPKYY010000057.1 coordinate 673, forward strand.
CACTCCTTCTTCTCTGCTACCCGGTGCCCGCTACCGGGTAGCGGTTGGCGGCTTCCCGGCCAGCGCCCGCCTGCGCATCACACAAGGTTCGGGCACTGCCGCCGATAGCTTTGACCTAACCACCGTGAATGGATCTTTCATCTGGGAGAGCATTGTCCCCTCTAATGCGCGCGCCGGCATTGTGATTCTACGGGCCACGAATGCGAATTCGCCCCAAAGCTTTGCCGAATCCAGCTATACCGTACGCACGCTTGCCGAATTGCGCCCTGCCTTAACCAAGGTCTCGGGAGACTCTCAGTCTGCAGCTCCCGCGACGGTTCTTCCTCTGCCGATTCGTGTCCAGCTTCGTGATTCCTCGGGTAGCCCACTTGCCGGGGTCGCTCTTCGTTTTGAGGCCTCCCCGGGAGGCTCGATCCTCGATGCAAGCGCTGCCACCAACTCCGAAGGCATCGGCGAGGCCAGGCTCCGGCTTCCTGCCCAGAGTGGTGTCGCACTTTACTCTGTGGAAGCTGGCGGCCAAACGATAACTTTCTCGGCGCGAGCCGCCGAACAGGTTCCAACCGACTATCCCCGCATCACTCAGGCTGTTGACGGCAATCTCGGCAATTCCGCTTTACCGCTATCCCAGAAAGGATCGCTCGTTGCCGCCCTTGCCGGGCTTGTCCGCTTTTATCAGCAGCGTGGGGTTGCTCCAGCCGACAACGGCCTTGCCGATACCGCCTCACTCAATACCTACCTCCGGGCCTTTTGTACCGTAGATGCTGCAGGGTCCCAGATTTGTGATGGATTCCTCGATCCCGGCCCAGGCACCGATCCACAAGCCAACCCATTCCGGGCGGCCGATTTCGCCAGTGGTGCTCTGAGCCTGGCTTTTCCCGAGCCCAACCTGGCCGCTATTCGTGAGGCCATTTCTTCTTCCGGCCCCGTTGTCGTTGGCCTAAACCTGTTACGCAACGGCCAATCGGTTGGCGTGCACTTCGTTACCGCTTACGGGATACTCGCCGATGCCGATTTGGCCATTAGTGATCCTAATCCTCAGTTTGCCTTGACCCGGCTCAGCCAATACACTACCGGCTTTACGGCAGCCGCTTCCAACTGGCAGGCCAGCCCGATTGCCGCGATACAGCTGCTACCGCGTGCCTCAAACAGTACCGCCTTTTACGCCTTCTCAGCTGCGGCGTTCAACTTGCTCAGCCCATCGGCAAGCTGCTCGCGCTCCGTGTCCTGGCCCGCCAGCTTTGCCAATCTCACTTCCACAACGTCATCTGCGAGTGTCAGGCTGCAAAGTTGTGATGGCTCAGCCTTCTCTTACCAGGCCAGCCTGCCGGCCCCGCCCTTCCTTTTCTCGCTGGTTAGCCTAACCAACCCTCCCGCACAGTCTGTCGTCAGCTCAGCAGACCCCACCGCCTACCGCATCTCGAGATCTACATCTGACGCCTGGACATTGGCTCCAGAGCAGATTTCTGTCAATTCCTCTGCCATCGTCAATGCAGCAAGCTTCAGTTCCCGCATCGGAGCAGGAACCATTATCAGCATCTTCGGCAATGGGCTTCCTGTGCGTGAAGCGGCTGGCTCTTCTGTAGAAATCGACGGGCAGGCTCTGCCGATCTTCTTCTCGAACGGCTTTCAACTCAATACTGCAATCCCGCCGGGTATTGCGCCTGGGCCAGCTAACCTCACGATCCGGTCGCCATTTGGAGAATCCTCCACTCGGATCGAGATCGGCGATCAGGCTCCGGCTGTTTTTCTTGTGAATGCTCGCGGCTCGGCAGCTTTGCTGAATCAGGACTCCAGCCTCAACTCACCCGCCAACCCGGCTGTGCGCGGCCAGGCTGCCGTTCTGTTCGCAACCGGGCTCGGGTCTGTGAGCCGTCAATCGAGCGGACTCAGCACTACTACTGCTCCAGTGCTGGTTGTGGTGAGCGGAAGGGAGCTGACGCCGTTTTTCTCAGGGCTTGCCCCGGGCTTTATCGGGCTTTACCAGATCAACTTCAGCCTGCCCGCAAATCTGCCGCCCGGCTTGGACCAACAAGTACTACTCCGTTCGGCAGGCCAGGATTCAAATCCTGCGTTAATGTCGATTCGTTAATGTTTATGTTGCGGGAGCGTGGCATGTGTGTCGCAAATCTGGTCCAACTGTGTCAGATTGACCCATTTGAAGAGCTGAAACGAGCCTAACCCAAGCGCTTTCAGGCAGTTGCTGAGATTTTTGCTTGACTAGTGGCTTGGCATTCTGATAATAGTGGTATGTCTGCAAAGAGACAGGCGGCTTTCATCACAGCGACGTGGATCCCGCGAGCACAGAGTTTTTAGTTTTACAAAGAAGTCGCTTCGGCTTGGAGTCGTAGTTTAGTTTGAGTCGTAGTACAAAAGCTGTAACAAGAGGCTCAGGTTGAAAAAGAACTTCCATCAATTCAAAAATAAGACAACACTTCACAAGGAGAAGGATTAATGTCGCATTTCCGTAAAATGCTTTTCGCCGCTGCGGCCGTTGCTTCCTTTATTGGAACCAGCAACACTGCTAGCGCGCAACCTTTCGTCTGCAATACCAGCTTTTCGCCCCTCGTCGTTCGCGTCGAAGGTCTCCGTGAGCTCGTAGGCGATATCGTAATCACCTGCACCGGCGGAACTTCCGTCGGTACCCCAACCAACCAGGCCCAGATTCAGAACACTCAGAATCAGCCCCCGACAACCAGTGTTGCAACCGGTGTCGTGGCCGCCCCCGGCCTTGGCGTTGGCAATGCTTTCACCGCGATTGCTCAGCCCACCGTTCCCGCGATCAACATCTCGGTAACTGTAACTGGTACCCGAATCACCAATCGTCTCTTTGGTAGCTCGAACCTCACCGATGCACTTTTGTTCATCGATGAGCCCTTCCGTCCTACTGGTGGTGCGACTGTTGGCGTAACCGGTGCTGAAAATCAGAACCCTTGCGCCGCTGCTAGCACCACTGTTGGTACTGCAGGCGTTTGCACTGGTATGAACTACTTCTTCAGCGGCGGCGTCGCAATCTGCGCAGGCTATGTAAACACCACCAACAACACCGCTGGCCAGGTTCCCGTTAACGTGTTCCAGGCTCAGTACGGCGTCGGCGGCGGTTTTGCTCCTAACGAGCAGACCATCACCTTCGTTGGCGTGCCCGTTGTTCAGCCCGGCACCTTTGCTGGCGCTCTGCAGCGCGTATACCGCATCAAGAACATCCGTGTTCAGGTTGCAAACGCGTTCCAGGTCAACGGTCAGATCCAGGCCTTCATCTCGATCCAGAATCCTCCTGCAAACCTCGTGCTCAACAACGCTCAGGGTGTAGTTGGCTTCGTTCAGCGTGGTCTCTTCTTTGACACCATCTCTGGCGGACCCTACGCTCAGTGCTTGGGCTGGAATGCTACCTCGAGCGGCGGCTACCCCACGGAAGCTGCTTCCACTCAGGGTACCCTTCTCGCCACCGGTGCTCTCCGCTTCACGGAAGCCTACGGTGTGTCGTTCAAGCGTCGTGGTTTCAACCCCGGTGCAACCGCAATCGGCAACCTGGATACATACGACTCCGTATACAACCAGAGCTTCCTGAACGGTTTCGGTCAGTCTGACCCCCGCGTGAACTACAACAACGAATCTGGCTTCTACAACACTGCCTTCCCGGACTTCAATAGCTTGCGCAGCGTCGGTATCGCTTCAAACGGTACCCGTCTCCGTGCCCGCTTCTCTGGAATTCCTTCGCAGGTTCGCTTGTACGTCTCCGCTCAGCCTGTAACCACTGGCGTTTCCACCACTTGCTCCACCTCGACCGGGAACAACTTCCCGACCGTTGGTGGCACCAGCAACACTGGTCTCTGCCTTGGTCAGGGTTCGGCTGTTGGCAACGCTGCATTCGCAGTATCGGGCGTCAATGCTGACGGTGCGGTTGAAGGCTTTGCTGCCAACACCACCTATGCATTCGGCACCTCAGTTTCCACCGCCACTGCAACCACTCAGGGCACCACTGCTCCTGGCTGGACGAACAACGGAACGGCTTATGGCTCGCTCACCCGCGCCATCCAGTTCATCCGCGTCGCAACCGCTGCTGATGGCACCGGAACCTTCTTCTGGGAAGTTCTCCGCGCCGATGACAACGTCATCGATCGCTTCGACTTCCTCGTTGCAATCTCCTTCCCGCCAACCACCAGCATCGTGACCGATGCCAACACCTCCGTCGTGGCCAACGTTTCGGGCAACTATGCTCCGATCGCTGCCACCGGTGGCAACGGCTATCCTTCGATCCCGAGCTTCGTGCTGACCCAGCCCGAAGAACTGAAGCCCATCTTCACCATCACCAACTGCGCCACGAACCTCCTCTATCCGTTCGTTAGCAGCGTGACTGGCTTCAACACCGGTATCGCAGTAGCCAACGCTTCCAAGGACCCCTTCGGCACCGTAAACGAAACCGGCATCTGCCGCGTGTTCTTCTACGGCACCACCGCTGGCGGTGGTATCGACCCGACTCCCCAGTCGTTCAGCAAGTCTGTTCCCTCGGGCCAGGTCGCTACCTTCAACCTGCTCTTCGGTGGTCCTGAGTACGGCATCCAACCGGTTGTCGGCTTCCAGGGCTACATCATCATCTCGTGCAACTTCCGCTGGGCACACGGCTTCGCCTTCGTAAGCGATCCGTCCAACCTGCAGACTGCACACGGTTACCTCGCGCTGATCCTCGATCCGCCGAGCATCCGTCGTAACACTGGCGCTTCGGCTGCCGAACAGCTCGACAACTAAGCCTTGTCATAGCTTGTAAACACTTCGGGGCGGACTTCGGTCCGCCCCGATTTTATTTTTGTGAGACGAGGCCATTCTCTGTTAAAATCAGAGAGCTGCGTCCTTCCATCTCTTTAGCCCTGAAGAGGATCCCCATGTATAGGCTATCTCTGTCTTTTCTGGCTTCGCTGACTTTCATCGCGCCAGTTTTTGCTTCCAATATAGTTGTGCTCCCCCAGGAAAACTCGGGCAACACAACCGGCTATATCTATAGCCCAGAACCATTCACCCAGATCGGCACCATTGCCGTCGACCCTCTCGCTTTTGAAGCCATTTGGCACCCCAATGGCCAGAAGCTTTACGTGCTATCGAAAAGCGTAACGAAGTCCATTGCGATATTTTCCGGCTCTTCTCCCTATGCTGAGACTACGTCCAGATCACTGGCCAATATCTCGACAGCCAAAATCTCTCCCGACGGGCGCCGCCTGGTTGTCCTTTCCCAGGCTGTTCGCATCTATGACACGGCTACCGACCAGGAAATTACAGGCCTCAATACCTGCGGAGACACCAATTGCGTACCAGTAGATGTTGACTTCTCCATTGATTCCAATCGCGCATTTGTTCTAAACAGCAACGGCTCACTAGTTGCAATTAACCTTGGAAACAACACAATTGGCAGTCGCCTTAGTATCGCCAACGGCCCCACAACAATGATCGTTGGCCCCACTGGCCTGATCTATGTAACGGCCCAGAACCGGCTTCTTGAAATCGATGGCCGTGATGCACTTGTCCAGATTGGCGCAGAGATCCCCATTAC
>JAPKYY010001034.1 GCA_026394095.1 Acidobacteriota bacterium
ACGCATCCATCCGGTTCGATGACTTGTGTCATCTGCTCGAAAGTCTAGGCTTTGATAAGAGAACGAATGGCAGTCATAACATTTTTCGCAAAAATGGCATTGCCTCCAGGATCAATCTGCAACGATCAGGTGCACATGCCAAGCCCTACCAACGGTCAAACAAGTGCGGGTAATGATTCTCGAAGAAAAACTAGGTAGCAAATGACCAAGTATGAAGTGATAATTTACTGGAGCAAGGAAGACGAAGCCTACATTGCTGAGGTTCCTCAACTCGCTGGCTGTGCTGCTCACGGCGACTCACAAGAAGAGGCCCTTCGCAACGCTCAAGATGCGATTGCCCTATGGATTGAAACAGCCGCTGAGTTCGGCGACACTATCCCGGAGCCGATTGGGAGGCGCCTGGTTTTCGCTTGAAGCAGGGCCGCGGCAAACGAATGGGTCGGTGCCTCCGCCGGCTTCTATCTGTAAAGGGAGAATTCCAATGGAAGAGCCACAAGACCACCAGCACCAGACCGTCCCCTCAGACATCAGTCTCCGCGTCAAATCGCTCGAGTCCCTGCTGGTAGAAAAAGGCCTCGTCGACGCAGCAGCACTGGATGCGCTTGTCGACACTTACGAACATAAGGTGGGTCCTCGGAATGGTGCAAAAGTAGTTGCCCGTTCCTGGACAGACCCTGCCTTCAAACAGCGTCTACTGGCAAATGCTTCGGAGGCAATTGCCGAATTCGGATTTCTCGGTCTTCAGGGCGAACACATGGTTGCCCTCGAGAACACTCCACAGGTACACAACGTAGTCGTCTGCACGCTCTGCTCCTGTTACCCCTGGCCTGTCCTCGGCCTTCCGCCAGCCTGGTACAAATCAAACGCCTACCGTGCGAGAACCGTGATTGATCCACGTGGAGTTCTGAAAGAATTCGGGCTCGAACTTTCTCCAGACATGGAAGTCCGCGTCTGGGACAGCACCGCCGAGCTCCGCTACATTGTCATCCCGCAGCGCCCCGCAGGCACAGACGATCTCGACGAGGATGCATTAGCTGCACTCGTCACCCGCAACTCGATGATCGGCGTTGAAATCCTGGAGGCTGCAAAGTGAACGGCATCCACGACATGGGCGGCATGCACGGCATGGGCCCGATTGAGCACGAACCCGAATCGACCGAACCCGTCTTTCACCAGCGTTGGGAAAGCCGCGTCTACGCCCTCACCCGCGCCATCGGCCCCTGGCGCAAATGGAACATCGACACCGGCCGCTTCCACATAGAACAGATCCCTCCGGCTGAATACCTCCGCATGAGCTACTACGAAAAGTGGTTCACCCGGATGGTCACTCTACTCATAAAAACAGGCCTCGTAACAAGCGATGAGGTAGCCTCTGGAAAACCCGCACCCGGCAGCAAAAAGGAAAGTCCGGCACTCAAGCCAGAAGCGGTCCCAGCCGTTGCCCTCAACCGCAACATCCCGCCCAACAACGACCCGGGCATCCTCCCCAAATTCACACCAGGCCAGCGCGTCCGGGCTCGCAACATGCAACCTCTCGGCCACACCCGCCTGCCCCGCTACGCGCGAGGCAAAGTAGGCGAGATCGATCGAGACCACGGCGTCTACGATTTCCCCGATACAAACGCTCACGGTCAAGGCCCCAAGCGCCAGCACGTCTACGCTGTCCGCTTCTCAGCGCAACAACTCTGGGGCCCCGAAGCCTCCCCGCACGACTTCATCTATCTCGATCTCTGGGACGACTATCTTGAACGGGTCTGACCTTCCCGGTCTGCCCCGCGACGAAAACGGCCCGGTCTTTGCCGAGCCCTGGCAGGCTCAGGCATTCGCTCTCGCCGTCCGCCTCTCAGCCCAAGGCCACTTCACCTGGAAGGAGTGGGCCGAAGCCCTCGCAGCAGAACTCGCCGCCGCAGTAGAACGCGACGAAGCCGACGAAGACGGCAGCGAATACTACCACCACTGGGTCGCCACTCTCGAAAAGCTGGTAACCGCAAAGGGCCTCGCCGGCCCCCCGGAACTTTTCGAGCGCAAAGCCGCCTGGGCCGACGCATTCCGGCACACTCCGCACGGCCAACCCGTCCAGCTCCGGCCAGACTTCCGTATCAGCTACGCCTACCGTCAGAGCCCGCTGCATCGAGTCACCCGCGAAGACGGCATCTCAAAAGAGATTCGTATCCAGGATGGCCATCTCTTCATCTGCAACGGCTGCTGCTGCGGCCGCACCGACAAAGGCTTCCCTGCACTTCCACTGGACGACTTCAAGAAGCAATGGAAGAAACGAGGCATCCGCCGCCGCTTCCATCTCACCGTCTCCGGCTGCCTCGGCCCCTGTACCCTCGCCAACGTAATCCTGCTCCAGATGCACGGCCGCACGATGTGGTTCCACTCCATCAACCACCCCTCCGACGTAGACCTCATCTACAACTATGTCGAGCGCATGCTCGTCGATGAAACCGACAACGAGATGCCGGCCGAACTAGCCGCCCGCCACTTCCAGCGCTATCTGGAAGCACTAAGGTAAGTCACTACCCGGTCTGACGTCCAAGTCGCCACACCACAACCGAAAAAATCGGCATCCTCCGTCCAGATAGGGCAATCGAGAGCAAGAGCGCAAGCCAGAATCGGCCAATCATCTGGATCACGTTTGGCCAGTCTACGCTGGGCCTCCAATGCAAAGTCTATGTATGTGTCTTCTGCAGTCACGTAGACCAGATCCGCCATCGACCGCAACAGACGAACCAGCTTCTCCGGGTCGCCTTGGCGCTTAGCAGCAAGCAGCATCAAGTGTTTTTCTGCGTCGCGCCAGGCTGGCTCCGGCACACAAAGGGCCACGCTGTTGGAGTAGGTCTTGATGATGTTCCGAGACCTTGTGCCAAGTGTCGCGCGAATCAGAATGTTGGCATCAATGACGAGGGCTCTAACCGCCATTGCGAGACTTCTCGCGTTCGGCCCGGCGGATCGACTCGATCTCGGCCATAAGTTCTTCCTCAGAAGCGCCCCAGGATTGAACCAGCGCATCGGCTTCCACCGCATTTGCCTGCACTCTCTCTAGGGCGGCGTTGCGATCTGCCGATCGATGGCTGGGAACAAAGAATCCCAAAGTCTCGCCTTGGCGCGTAATCACAAGGGTTTGCTTGCCTTCGAGGAAGGAGGCGAGATTCTCCTGGAACTCCTGGATGCCAACCGTTTGGGATGCCATACTTGCTTCCTAGTTTAGCTGACAGATTCAATCATCAAACGAGGTACGAAATCTACGCCACGCGCGCCAGCTTCGCCCGCAGAAAAGCCACACACCCCGGCACCTGCGCCCGGCTCAACCCATGCAGCAGCAACGGCCCGCTAAAGCGCTGCGCCCGCAACAGCCGCAGATAAAGCTCATAGTCCAGCAAACCCTCACCCGCCGCCTTGTGCCCGGCGTCCCCATCGTGATCAAGATCCTTCGCATGAGCCAGCACAATATCTCGACCTACCAGTGAAAACGCCTCCTCAAGAATCTCCTTCATCCGAGGCAATGTTCCAGCCGGAAAAATATTCGCCGGGTCCATCGTCACCTTCAAATGAGCAGACCCTATCTCGTCCATGATCTGCCGAGCCTTCCTGGCCGAATCCACGATGTTATTCACTTCCGGCTCAAAAGCCAGCACAGACTTTGTCTGCCGAGCAATCTCGGCAGCCTCTCGAACACAAGCCGCCATATCCCGCCAGGCCTCTGCAGACTTGTTATCCGGATGATTCCGCCACATGCTTTGGGGGTTGCGAGTCCCAGTGCAGATATGAATCGGCAACTGCGGGAAAGCCTCAGCCACAACCCGCAAGCGCCGCAACCCCAGCGCCCGCTGCTCGGCATCCGGATGACACATGTTGAAGGTGCCCTGCACGCTCGCGATCTTCAGCCCCCGCGCAGCTGTTTCCCGCCGAAATCTCTCCGGCAACCCAGCCGGA
>JAPKYY010000459.1 GCA_026394095.1 Acidobacteriota bacterium
AATCCCAGCGGCTGTCCGGGCAATTGAAAACCACCGCCGACATTCAACATGGAGTCAGCCACAACGCGACGGCTGCCGATGTCCACCAATTGAACGTGCAAGAGCCCCAATTCAAGCCGGTCGTCAGAAATAACTTTGCCCGAGATGGGCATACCAATAGAAGCTCTGGAGGAATGTTCGATGAGCGTCGATTCCTGCGGGCTAGAGGCGGGGTTCGCCAACAGAATTATTGTGAGCCAACTTGAGATTGACATGTTGTTTGCCTGTCTGCAATACGTGGCAGAAATCAAAAGGGTCAGTGCTTGAGCGAATCAATGTGACAGTGAGGTTGAAGGCGGGGCTGACCGGGCCAGCATCCCCTATACTGGGATTTCACCCATTGATTTCAACCCGATTTCAATAATTTTGAGAGGGGGATTTTCCCTTGCGAATGCGATTGTTTGGCGCTTTGACGGCGTTGACGCTGGTACCACTGGCGTTTTCTCAGGCTGTACCTGGGTATGTGAGTTTTTCCGATGGAGAGAAACGGATTGCTGAGCTGGCGAGGCAGAATTCAAGCTGGATTCAGATCTCGGCGATCGGCAATTCTGCCGGCGGCAAGAAGCTGCATCTGCTGACTGTTGCCGCTCCAGGAAAAGTAAAGCCTGAATCGCGTCCGGCAGTTTTTGTTGGGGCCAATCTGGTTGGTTTTCACAACGCAGGCACACAGGCGGCAGTTGCCTTCCTGGAGAAGCTGGTGGCGAAGAAGGATGAAGCTGCTGTAAAGACCCTGCTTGAGACCCGTACGTTTTACGTTGCACCGATGCTGAACCCGGATGCCCATGATGGACTTTTTCAGGGCCCGAAGTATCGCCGTAGCCTCAATGTTGGAAAGCTGGATCGCGACCTTGATGGCCTTGTAGGCGAAGACGGCCCGAACGATCTCAAAAGGATTCCCGGCTGATGCGCCGTGCGGATCCGCTGAAGGGTGAGAAGGGCAAGTTTAAGTTGATGGCCGAAGGTATCGATGACGACAAGGACGGTCTGTACAATGAAGACCCCGCCGGTGGCTATCGCCCCGATCGTAACTTTGCCCATGCGTGGAACGAGGCCGATCCTGAGTCGGGCCCGTGGCCGAGTGCTCAGCCCGAGAGCAGAGCAATCATGGACTTCCTGGTCAAGCACCGCAATGTGGCAATGGCTGTCGTGTTTGGGCCTGCCAATAATTTGCTGGAGATGCCGCGCGGCAGTGCTGGCCGCAGTGGTGATATCGGAAGCATGAAGGTGACTGTGCCTCGCAATATCGCAAACTTTACGGGTCTTGAAGCGAACAAGGAATATACAGTCGACGAGGTTTATGAGGTGTTGAAGGATTCCCCTGTGGCGAGAGCCCAGGGCGGGCTTACGAAGGAAGCAGTTGTCCAACTTCTGGGTGGTGGCCCTGCGCGCAGCGGCGGGCAGAGTGCTCCCGGCGGGCTGCAGAACTGGCTGTACTACCAGTACAGCACCATGGCGATCGAACTCGATGTTTGGGGGATTCCGAAGAAAGCTGCGGCGAAAGCGCCTGCTGGTGCAGCTGGAGACGCCCTGACTCTCGACAAGTTTGAAAAGATGAGCGCCGCCGAAGTTGCGGCCCTTGACGATGAGAAGCTGGGCGCATTTCTCAAGAACATCAATGCTCCGGCGATGGCTTCAGCCGCGATGATCAAGCAGGGTGTGGCTAGTGGCCGTATGACTCCCGCTCAGATGGCTGGGATGATCCGGTCGCAGGGTGGCGGCGGTGCTGCCCGTCCGGCTGCTGCCGCTGCTGGTGGTGGCCCGACCACTCCCGACGAAGACACCATCGCCTTCATCGATGCCAGTGCCAAAGATGGAATCGTCGCCTGGACGCCGGTGACACTTCCGGATGGCACCAAAGCAGAAGTTGGCGGTGTGGATCCATTTCTTGCCGTTGCGCCGAATGAGAGCGAACTGAAGAAGGCGGCTGATGTACATGCCGATGCTCTGATCTTCATGGCTGGCAAGCTGGCTGAAGTTGCTATTGCCGATGTTCAGGTGAAAGCACTTGGATCGGGTGTTTATGAAGTGAGCGCTACTGCGGCCAATAATGGCTTCCTGCCAACGGCCACCCGTTTGCAGGTGCGCACTCGCAGCTATCTTCCGGCTCGCCTCACGATCACGCTGCCTTCCGGGGCAAGTCTGGTTCAAGGCAACAACCGAAGCTCGAATGAGCGCATCACGGGTTCTGGTGGCACAACCAAGGCCACATGGATGGTGAATGCAGCGCCCGGTTCCCGGATCACCGTGAGCATCCTGACGCAGAACGCAGGCGAAGACCGGCGCGAGGTGGTTCTCCAGTGAAAACACAAGCCTACTTATCATTGATTCTCTGCGGAGCTTTGATGGGGCAGAGTTCCACGCTCAGCCCCAAGGTTCCGGCTCCAGATCCCCAATGGGATCGTCTCTATCCGAATGCGCAGATTCTTGAGATGATGCGCGGCTATGCAAAGTCATACCCTGACTGGGTAAAAATTGAAAGCCTCGGCAAGACCAGTGCTGGAGGGGACACATGGTTGATGACCATTACGAACCCCAAGACCGGTGCGCCGGATACAAAGCCGGCAGTCTATATGGATGGTGCGACTCACGCGAACGAAATTCAGGGAACCGAAGTGACCATGTACACCGTCAATTTCGTTCTCAAGAATTACGGCAAGTTGCCACGCGTGACGGAGTTTCTGGACAGGGCGACACTCTACGTTGTCCCGATGATGAATATCGATAGCCGTGAGCGTTGGTTTACGCAACCTGCGACGCCGAACTTTCCTCGTACGCTGCCCGTTTCAATCGACGATGACCGTGATGGTGTGGCCGATGAAGACGGCTTCGACGATCTGGACGGCGACGGCGAAATTACGATGATGCGCAAGAAGGTGCCGTTGGGCCAGGGCCGCTTCAAGCTGGACCCGAAAGACCCACGCCTGATGGTGCCTGTAACGGCGAACGAACTGGGCGACTACATCATGCTGGGTACAGAAGGAATCGACAATGATGGCGATGGGCTTGTGAATGAAGACACCTATGGCTACATCGATCCGAACCGCGCCTGGGGCGAGGGCTGGATGCCTCGTTATGTCCAGAGTGGTTCAAGTGAATATCCTCTGCAGTACCCGGAGCAGCGCAATATCGCTCAATGGGCACGCAACCATCTGAACATCAATGCAGTTCTGAGCTTCCACAACTTTGGCCGCTACATTCTGCGGGGCCCCGGAGCCAAGCCGCAGCGGGCCATGAATGGCGCTGACTTGCGCGTTCATGATTTTCTGGGCAAGGAAGGCGAAAAGCTTCTTCCTGGCTACAAGTACGGCAACAGTTGGCAACTGCTCTATGACAGCTATGGCGATACAACCGACCACACCTACGGACGGCACGGCGCGATCAGCTTTGTTGTTGAACTCAATGGGACCCAACAGGACTTTAACGGCGACAAGAACGTGAGCCAGGAAGAACAGATGAAGTTCAATGATGAACTGACTCAGGGCCGCATGTTTGTACCCTGGAAGGCTTATAAGCATCCTCAGTATGGGGATGTTGAAGTCGGTGGCTACAAGCACGATACGAACCGATCGCCTGAAGGCTTTCTCAATGTCGAGGAATGCCATCGCAATGCGATGTTTGTTCTTCTCAATGCCTATCACCTGCCCAAGCTGAAAGTGCAAACACCTGAAGTGATCAAGGTGAAGGAAGGGCTTTATCGAGTTCATGTGCCCGTGCTGAATGAACGCATGATTTCCACAACTGCGGCAATCGTGCAGCAGCACAAGCTTCATCGCCAGGACATAGCGACGATTAGCGGCGGCAAGGTGATTGCCAGCGGTATTGTTCGCGATCCTTTTCTGAACAAAGTGCAGATGCAGGAGAATCGTCCGGAGCGGCTGGTTGTTTCCGGCGGCATTGCTGGATACTCCACAGAAACTCTGATGTTTCTGATTGAGGCACGGCCAGGCACTGTCACCTTCAACTACGACAGCGTCAAAGCTGGCAAAATCACGAGCACCATCACACTGCCATGATGCGCTCAATTCTCGCTTGCCTGCTCTGTTGCGCAATCCTCAGTGCGCAAACGCAGGCTCCAGATCCGAAGTGGGACCGACTCTACCCGAACGCTGAAGTTCTTCAACTCATGCGTGATTATGAGAAGGCCTACCCGGGTTGGGTGAAACTCGAAAGCCTGGGCAAGACTAGTGCCGGTGGCGATACGTGGCTGCTGACGATCACCAATCCCAAGACGGGTGCGGCTGAAACCAAGCCAGCCGTCTACATTGATGGCTCAACTCATGCAAATGAAATTCAAGGCACAGAGACTACTCTCTACACCGTAAATTTCGTGCTGAAGAATTACGGCAAGCTACCCCGTGTTACCGAGTTTCTCGATCGCGCCACGCTCTATGTAATTCCGATGATGAACGTCGACAGTCGTGAGCGCTGGTTCACGCAAGCTTCGACTCCGAACTTCCCTCGCACGCTGCCGGTTCCGATCGATGACGATCGTGACGGGCTCTTCGATGAGGATGGCTTTGATGATCTCGACGGCGACGGGGAGATCACAATGATGCGCAAGAAAGTTGCGCTGGGGCAGGGAACTCACAAGCTCGACCCAAAGGATTCTCGCCTGCTTGTGCCTGTTCGTGCGGACGAACTTGGCGACTACATCATGCTTGGTACTGAAGGTATCGACAATGATGGTGATGGTCAGGTGAACGAAGACCCCTACGGGTATGTTGATCCGAACCGAGTCTGTGGTGATGGGTTTCAGCCGCGCTATGTGCAGGCCGGGGCTAGCGAGTATCCTCTCCAATACCCTGAAGCACGTAATATTGCCGAATGGATGGGTTCGCATCTGAACGTCAATGTCGTCATGAGCTATCACAACTTTGGGAAGCTCATTTTGCGCATGCCGGGTGCCCGCAGCCAGAAGCCGATGAGTCAGGTGGATCTTCGTGTTCACGACTTCCTCGGCAAGGAAGGCGAGAAAATGCTGCCGGGTTATCGCTATGTCTGGGTGGCGCCTGTGCTCGGAGATAGCTATGGGAGTTCTGCCGATCACACCTATGGCCGTGTTGGTGCGTTTAGTGTCGGTATTGAACTCAATGCTCCTCAGCAGGATTTTAATGGCGACAAGAATGTCAGTCCCGAAGAGGTGATGAAGTTCAACGATGAATTGACGCAAGGCCGAATGTTTGTGAATTGGAAGGCTTTCCAGCACCCGCAGTATGGCGAGATTGAGATCGGCGGCTTCAAGCACGACACGGGGCGGCCTCCTGAGGGCTTCCTGTCTGTTGAGGAATACCACCGGAATGCGATGTATGTGATCTATCACGGCTACCACCTGCCGCACTTGAAGATTGAAGATCCCACTGTCGTAAAGGTCAAGAACGGGCTCTATCGTCTGCACATTCCGGTGCTGAACGACCGGATGATCCCGAGTGTGGCCGGGATTGTTCAGCAGAACAAGATCCATCGCCAGGATCTGGCGACGATCAGCGGGGCAAAGGTGTTGTCGAGCGGGATTGTTGAAGACCCTTATCTGAACAAGGTGCGCTTGCAGGAGCATCGTCCAGAGCGGCTCTTTGTTTCGGGAGGGGTGGACGGTGCTTCTACCAAAACGCTGATGTTCCTGATTGAAGGTGTGCCCGGAAAGGTGACTTTCACTTATGACAGCATCAAGGCTGGAAAACTATCGAAGGAGATTCTTCTACCGTGAGTACTGCAGAGCATAAGGATATGGCCAAAGATCTTGGCCCAATTGGCGTTTGTCTGGTTACCGTGAGCGACACGCGAACCGAGGCGACTGACCTGAACGGGAAGTACCTGCGCAGTGAGATTGAAGCGATGGGACATCGACTGGATGGCTATCGCATCATCAAGGATGAGCCAGATCAGGTTGCTGCCGTCCTCGATGAATTTGCCGGGACAGATTGCCGGTTGATCCTCTTTAATGGTGGCACTGGCATCTCCCCGCGTGACACCACTTTCGATGTTCTGTCCCGGAAACTGGAAAAGACCTTGCCTGGCTTTGGGGAATTGTTTCGCATGTTCAGCTACGAAGCGGTTGGTGCTGCAGCGATGTTGAGCCGGGCGACAGCGGGCACCTATCGAGGAAAAGTCGTTTTTTCGACACCTGGTTCAACTAATGCAGTAGAAGTTGCATGGCTGAAACTTTTGAAGCCTGAGTTGGAACACCTTGCGTGGGAAGTCGGACGGAAGTAAGATAGTTCGCATGACCAAACTTGGTAAATCCATTTCTTTCCTTCTCGCTGGGATGCTCGTAATTGTGCCTGCTTTCTCGCAAAGCGAAGAAGATCTCGACAAGGCGATGAAGACGGTCGGTAAGACCATGGGCGAATTGCGCAAGGCAAATGAAGCCAAAGACGCTGCTGCTCTCAAGGCTGGCGGCCAGGTACTGGTGGATCAGTTTGCGATCGCTGCCAAGTTCTTTGCTTCACACAAGATGGCTGATGCTGTCGAAATGAATGGCAAGACTGTAGCCGCAGCCAAAGCTCTCGCAGCTGGTACTGGTGAATTCGCCGCAGTTGGCGCAACCTGCAAGGGCTGCCACGATCTGTATCGCGAAAAGCTGGCTGATGGCAGCTACAAGCTGAAGATGAGCCACTAAAACTGGTTCTGTTTTTTTAAGTTTTAAGTTGCGGGCTCGATGATTGCACTCATCGAGCCCTTTGAATTTTCCATGCGGTAATCGGGGCCGTAGGCGATGATCTGATCCCGGGCAAATTCTGCCATCGGGAGCTCGACAGTCATGATGATGGTACGGCCTTTCTCGTCCACTTCTGAGGCGTGGTCGAGGGCTTGTTGGAAGCTGAAGAAGAAGAGCTTCTGCAGCATTTCGATTACGTAGTCGTAGGTGTGGGCGTCATCGTCGAGAAGCACAACATGAAAAAGCGGTTCATGCGCTTCGAGCGATTCGCGCTCCAGTTCGGGTGTGACGGCAGCTCCAGACATCCACGTATCAGAATCGCACGAATGGCGCGCATTTAGCGGAAAGTGCGAAGCTTTTCTTCTCCTAAATGGGGTGTATGGTTGAATCCGGACAGAGACCAGCCGGTGGGGCGCTTCTTGAAAATCGTGAAAGAAGCATTGTGCAGACTGCCAGCCAGTTCAAAAATTTGACGCACGGGGGCGTCAAAGATTTTGGCCGTGCTTATGCCAATTGGAGTGGCAGAGCTTACCAGGGCGATTCTTTGTACTTCGCTCTTTGCATCGAGACTGGAGAAGGCATTCAAAATTCGTTCGTGGAAGGCCGGCCATGTTTCACAATCTACCGGGAAGCGCCCCTCAATCCAGGCCTTGACCACCTGAAGGTCGCTTGGCCGCCAGGCTCTGTGTACTGGGTGAGCCGGGTCTGCTGCTGCTGCTGACATGCTCTCGAATTCTTGACGGAAAGCATCGTCAACTGCAGCGAGTTGTGGGGCAATCGATGCATAGACTGCGTCGAGATCAAATTCGTTCCACTCCGGGGCAGCCGTTGCATTGCTGCTCAAGGCGGCAGCCGTTTCTCGCTGACGCCGCAGCCCGCCGCTCAATACCAGGTCAAACTGGATGCCTTGTTCTCGAAACCACTCTGACAAACGACTTGCCTGCTGATGGCCCAAATCAGACAAACGGTCATAATCACTTCGCAGTCCGGCTTGTCCGTGGCGGATCAGGTAAAGCTCTTGCATCCTTCGATGGTACTGAAGCTGAGCTTGCTTCTATTTCTTTTCGTAGCTGGAATTCGGTTGCATCCATGCCGTTTCTTGCACCAGCAGGGAGTTCTCATTGCGGTAGAAATCAATGGGAGACACCGGCAGGGTCTTCGTATTGATGTACTCAAAGCTTAGATCGGGTGCTGTTGGCCGCGGTGCTCCCGCAATGTATCCGAGCAAAAAAGCTATGGGAGCGAAAAAACTGAGTAGGTAGAGCAAGCGGGTCAGTCTCATGGAACTGTCTGAGTAGTGGATTCAGGGCTGCGACATTCTCCCATTAATTCGCGCCAAACTGAAGTTATGAGTCTTTCCAATCGAGCGCTGGTTCCTCCGTATGTGGCTGCCTTGAGACCCTATGTAGCGGGCAGGAGCGCCGAAGAAGTCGCCCATACTTACGGCCTCTCACGCGTGGTGAAGCTTGCCTCTAACGAGAATCCTCTGGGTGCTTCTCCGCTTGCGGTTGAGCGAATGCGGCAGTCTCTGGGTGCTCTGCATCTGTACCCGACTGGGCTTGACCTTCGGGCTCATCTCGCCGAACGCTTTAGAACAAAGATCGAAAACGTAATCACCGGGTCAGGCAGTGAGTGGATTATGGCGAACATTGTTCGCACCTTCCTGTCAGACCAGGATGCGAACCAAGATCATTTACCTCGCAAACCCGAACAACCCCACCGGGACGATCTTTTCGAAGTCTGAGTTCGATACCTTCTATCAGCACGTACCCTCGCATGTGCTGATCATCCTCGACGAGGCCTATTTTGAATATGCGAAGGACAATCCGGTCTATCCAGACTCGATGAGCTATCGCTACGATAACGTGATTACGCTTCGTACCTTTTCCAAGAGTTATGGTCTTGCCGGCGTGCGAATTGGGTATGGATTTGCCCACGAAGATCTGATCGCCAGTTTGATGAAGATCAAACTCCCGTTTGAGCCTTCTACTTTGGCTAATGCCGCAGGCATCGGTGCTATCGACGATGAGGCGTTTTTGACGCGCACGCTTGAACACAATCGACGGGGGTTGCAGCGGGTAGTGACCGAGCTTGGCGTCCGGGGATTTAAGACGGTTCCCAGCGAGGCGAATTTCGTGATGCTGCCGCTGGAATCTGCCGATGACGCACAGCGCTTGACGCAAGCGTTAGTCGAGCGCGGGGTGATTATCCGTTCACTTGCGAATTTTGGTTTGCCCAGTTGTGTGCGCGTCTCAATTGGGACTGAAGATGAGAACGAATTCTTTTTGAAGACTCTTAGCGAAATCTTTTGAACCTTTGCCTAGAAAGCTACGTCTAGACTTCTAGGTATCGGAAATGTCCACCAAAACCAGAAATGACGCTCTCTCCGGCAGCCTTACGCTGCTGGTTCTTAAGACGCTTGCCCTTGGTGAGATGCATGGCTATGCGATTGCCAGCCGCATCCAACAAATGAGCTCTGATTTGTTGCGTGTGGAAGAAGGCAGCCTCTATCCAGCGCTTCACCGCATGGAGCAGGATGGCTGGATTTCGAGCCACTGGGGACTCACCGAATCCAATCGCAGGGCGCGCTTTTACACGCTTACCAAGACGGGACAACAGCAGTTGGAACAGGAACTGGAAAGCTGGCGCCGGATCACTCGCGGTGTATCGCTTGTGCTCGAAGCTGTCTAAGGGAAGGGGAATCGCCATGGGATTTTTCAATCGACTCAAAACCACACTCTTCGCTCAGGATGAAGTGCGCCGCCGCGCCGAAGAAGAGGCTGAGTTTCACCTGGAGATGCGCGCCGAAGAGTATCGCAAGCAGGGCATGTCTGAAGCGGAAGCCCGTCAGAAGGCTCGCCTCGGCTACGGAAATGTCCTGAGCCAACAGGAACAAGCCGGAGATACCGACATGCTTGCTGGCCTTGAAGGTACGATGCGAGATGTCAAGGTTGGGTATCGGCGTCTGCGGCGCAGCCCTCTTTTCCTGGTCTCAGCCGTATTGCTCCTTGCCGTTGGTCTTGGGGTAAATGCTGCTGTTTTCAGCGTGCTGGACACGCTTTTTCTTCGCAGCTTGCCGTTTCCCGGGGCTGACCGTTTGGTTGTGCTCAAAGAGATCCGTCAGAACCGGACCAGCAACAGCAACCCCCAGCGCATTGCGGATTGGCGTGCGAGGGTGACTGGGTTTGAGGTTGTGGCCAGCAGCTTCGGTGAAGCCATGCAGTTGCGAGAGCGCGAAGGCAATCGTCCAGTGAATGTTATGCGTGTTGTTGGTGACTGGATTGCTTTGCTTGGTGCTCCAGTCGTTGAAGGCCGTCGATTTGAGGCGAGCGAATTTCGTGGAGGCAAAGTGGCCATGCTTACAGCCAAGAGCCGGGATCTTGCGAGGGTTGGCGATACGATTCGATTGGGCGATAGTTCTTATCAGGTGATCGGAGTTCTCGATAATTCCGCTGTTCTTGGAGAAGACGTGCAAGTAGTTACGCCCATAGGCGAAGGACTTCTGGATGGGCCACGGAAGGCTGGTTATCTGCAGGTGGTGGCTCGTCTCAAACCCGGCGTTACGCTGGCTTCCGCTGAGGCCGAGGCGTTGAGTGTGGCCGAGCAATTGGGACGAGAATATCCTGATACCGATCGCGGTACGACAGTAAGAGTGGTTCCGGCACAACAGGCATGGACAGAAGAAGCCCGCGAGCCCGCACTCTACATCCAGGGTGCGGCTGCACTCTTGCTGCTGATCACGCTGGTAAACCTGGCAGGCCTCTTGGCCGCTCGCGCCCTTGAGCGCAAGAAGGAAGACACGGTTCGACTCTTTCTCGGGGCTGGGCGCTGGCATCTTATCCGGTTGCATCTGGTGGAGTCCGCCCTGTTGGTTGGCTTTGGTTGCGGTGCGGCAATGCTGCTTGCGCCCTGGGCGCTTGCGCTTCTGCAGACCAACTACGGCGATGATTTTGCCCCAATCAAGACCGCGGTGATTGATCTGCGGGTGTTTGGATTCCTGATCCTTACCGGTGTTCTCAGCACGCTTCTCTTTGCCAGCGTCATGGCCTGGCAGAGTTCCCGTGAAAAGGATGTGCGGGGCCAGTCGCAGTTTCAACTCCGTAACTTGCTCATTGTCTCCGAAGCTGCCCTGGGGCTTGTTTTGCTGGCTGCCTCCTTCCAGTTGGTTCGTGACTTTAACAACCTGCGTTTCGCGCCGCTAGGCTTTAAGGAACAGGGATTGCTGAGCGCACGTGCTTACTTGAGCTGGAGCACCGACAACGAGGTTTTGAGCGCCGCCATCCAACGTGGTCTCGAACAAACCAGTGCGCTACCCGGTGTCTCTGCCGTCGCCATCGTTGACCGGCTTCCTCTCGAGGGTGGGTCCCAAGATAGTCCAGTGTTTATCCAAGGCCAGCATGAGAAGACGCCTGAGACGGTGGGTATCCGGATGGCTTCCAATAACTATTTCGCACTCATGGGGATTCCCGTCTTGGCGGGGCAACTCCCTACCGATGACAGCTCGGTGCTGGTGAATGAGACCTTTGCCAAACGCTATCTCGAAAACAACGCGATTGGCCGCAGTGTATCAACCGACGGCAAGACCTGGAAGCGAGTGGCCGGTGTTGTTGCGAGCGTTCGTTACTCTTCCAAGGATGCGAATCCACGACCGGAAGTTTTCTATAGTGAGCGTACTCAATCCTGGCCCATGCTTACCTTCGTGATTCAAAGCTCCCAGCCGGCTGCTGCACTGTCGCCGATCTTGCGCAAACTTTGGTCTGAGATCAATGCCGATGCAGACTTCAAGGGTGTCACCAGTATGGAGAATCGCATCGATGAAATCGTTGTACAGCCTCGACGTCAGCGGGATGTAGTGGTGATCTTTGGAGTGGTAGCACTCTTGCTGGTTGTGGCCGGGGTTTACGGCATCATGGCCAGTGATATGCAACGCCGACGTCGCGAGATGGGGATCCGGATTGCGATTGGTGCCAGCCGCAACCACATCATCGGTAGTGCCTTGAGCCGGGCCGGTTGGCTGAGTCTGGCGGCGTCAACAATCGGAGCTGTTCTGATCCTTGTTCTTCTTCAGAAATGGGTGGAGCCACTCTCGATCGCTTCCGGCATTGCTGCCATCTGCACCGGGATGTTACTGGCTGGATTCATCCCTGCCTGGCGTGGTTCACGGGCCGATCCGATGCTTGCCCTGCGTCAAGATTGAGCAGACGCTTTGCGCAAAAGCGCCAGTGCCTCATCTTCCGGTAGCGGCTTCGAAAAAAGATAGCCCTGCCCAAAATTGCAGCCTAGTTCTCGGAGATGGTTTTCCTGTTCCTGCGTCTCAATGCCTTCGGCCACCACTTGCATACCCAGGTTACTGGCAATGCCCAGCATAGACTTCACCAAATCGTCGGCCTGTTGGTTGCTGCACATTTCTTTCAAAAAGGCCTTGTCGATCTTCAAGGCATCGAAGTTCATGTTGCTCAAATACTGAAGTGAGGAATAACCGGTTCCGAAATCGTCCAGATGCAGTTTCACGCCCATTGCCTGCAAGTCGGCAAAAAGCTGCGTGGTCTCCTTAGAGTCTGCAATAAACACAGATTCTGTGATTTCCAGTTGCAGGGCTTTCGGGTCA
>JAPKYY010000918.1 GCA_026394095.1 Acidobacteriota bacterium
CGTCATCGAGCTTGCAACCCACAATGCCGGAGAGGGATTCGAAGTAAGCACCACCAGCACGATAGAAGCCACAAGTTCCAGCAACATGGCAGGTGCAACCACGCTGGTTGTTAGCTTTTGGTGCCGCTCTTCATACAACGCGAAATTTTCTGTGCCAATCCGCTCAAAGAGAGGATAGTGTACGATCTGGACAAACCAGATCAGGCCCGTCATGTAGAGAGAGCAGGCCAGGTTGATTTTGAGGAGCCATTCAGCGGACATGCTCTGCCACTGCTTCTGCAGCGTGCCTGCCATTTACCAGCGCTGCCTGAATGCTGGGCATGAAACGATGGTCTCCGCAGACGTAGACGC
Organism: Acidobacteriota bacterium; assembly: GCA_026394095.1. Taxonomy (GTDB): domain Bacteria; phylum Acidobacteriota; class Terriglobia; order Bryobacterales; family Bryobacteraceae; genus Bryobacter. The sequence goes on from JAPKYY010000918.1 coordinate 352, forward strand.
CGTTATTCAGTCTGGTTGGTTTCTCCGCAACCGTTTCAGGACGATGGGCGGGGTTGGCGTTCCTGATTCTGTAAATGCGCAGGAGCCGCCAGGCGCTGACGTCCTGTTTTAGCCAGCGGGTCAATTGCTTGCGCACTGCTGACTCGATACTTGCGTCGGGTTGGCCGGGGTCCCCAAGCACGACGACGCTGGCAAGATGATGTCCGGGCGGAGCATAGCCAGGGCAGACCAGGCTAGGGATGCAGGCATTCTGAATCGGCCATTCCATGTCTCCATTCAACATGATGATGGGGTCTGTGATGGGCGCTGCTCCACGGATCGAAAAGTAGAGTGTCATTGCCATGCGGCTTTCGATCGGGGAGAGCTCTGGCAATAGTTTCGCTGCCGAGGGGCCGTCTGCTGCGACAACAACTGCTGCTGCGCGGAGCTCTTCGCTTCCTTCCATGCGCACGCTTCTATCCGAGACGGCTTCCACTCTGGTACCGTAGCGAATCGCGCCCGCGGGCAGTTGAGCGGCTAGTTGCGCCGGAATCGCCCCCATGCCCTGTGCAGGCAAAGTCGTATCGCCAGCGGCCATCATCCGGAAGACGTACTCAAGCATGCGGGAGCTGACATGGAGATCGGAGTCGAGCATAATTCCACCAAAGAAGGGGCGGAAAAACCGGTCGATCATGTTCTGGGAGAATCCGTAATCCTTAAGCGCCTGATGGCTTGGTTTCTCGGGCTTTCGCAGAAGGTCTTCCGGCTTGCCAGCCATTGCGGCTGCTCTCAGCCGCGCCACCAGCAACTTGTCTTTCATGCTGCCAACGGGGTTGAGAATTCCTGAGAGTGCTGCAAAAGGCTCGCGCCACGGGTCCATAACCCGGTGGAAGCTTCCGTCGAGCTGAACCATTGCTCCAGGAGAAAAGCGGCCAAAGTGGAGCTCTTTGTAATTGAGCAATCGCTCGCCTTCCGGATAAGCAGTGAGGTAGACCTGGAAGCCACGATCCAGTTGGAAGCCATCGAGGTGATCCGTTCTTACTCTGCCCCCGGGTGCGTCTGATGATTCGAGCAAGAGGAAGGGAATTTCTCTCTTTTGAAGTTCAATTGCGCAAGCCAGACCAGCCAGACCAGCTCCAACGATTACAACTGGTTCTGTCTTCATTCGCTTAGCGGGAGGCCGGAGAATCGTTCATTTCGCTGACCAGGGCCACATAGTCAGGCCTGTCAGCGGCACTCTGGTGCCGGTAAGACTTCAGAATCTCGCCATGGAAAACGAGGAAGACTCCAGGCATTTGCGTGACATCACCGTCCGCGCCTCCTAATCCATGCTTGCCAAGGAAGCCTGCTTTGAAGCCGCGCAGCCAGACCTTGGGCCCAAGCAATTGCGCGAGTGCGCCCTTCTCAAGGCCAAAGGCGCGATAGAGGGATAACTTCGGATCCCAAACCCTTGGTACATCACCCAGCTTGTACTTCACCAGCACACTCTCGGCCGTCTCTTCACGGCCCATATGCACAAGAACTATTTGTGTGCCGGATGCCTCGATCTCGGCCCGGTTCGCACTAAGGTCTGCAAGGGCCTCGCGGCAGAAGGTGCAGCCTACGTGGCGCAAGAACACCAACAGGACAGGACGAAGCTTGGAATGTTCGAGAATGCTGAGTCCAAACTGAGATTTAGCCCGCATCGCCCAGCCCTGGATGTCGGGGGAGAAGACACGTTGCCTGTCCTCTGACTCTTTAGCAGCGTGGACCAGAATCAAAGCGAAAGGCATCCACCAGATCAGATCGTTGGTCAGATTGATCCAGGCGAAGGACATAGGGAAGCGGCCTTCCCACATCGCCTTCGCCATTCCGATTGGTCCCAGTATTTTGCCCATAAGCCCGACAAGAACAATCGGCCAGTGGCGCACAGGGTTGCTCGATGCGATCCAATAACCGACACCATATACTCCGACAAT
>JAPKYY010000102.1 GCA_026394095.1 Acidobacteriota bacterium
CGCATATAGGCCCGCCAGTTCACGGCTCTTAAATCATCGCCACTGTGAAAGTTGCGGTGATCGAGAAACTCCTGGCCTGGCCCGGAGAAACGGCTCGAGTTGTGGCCGCCCACAACTCCAGGGAACGATTTCTGCCAGTTGATGGTCAGCCGCTCAAGCCTCTCAAGAAAGGCTGTTTCGATTTTGAATTCTGCCTGCGCCACGCGTGATTACTTCGTTTAACGAGGCTAGCGGGTCGCGGCTGCCTGGCTTGCAACGCCCTTCAGGATCTCTGGCAGGATGGTTTCTGTCGTATGCCCATCGGCGTGCGCGTCAAAATTGAGAATTACGCGATGCCGCAGAACCGAGGGTGCCACCTGTGAAATGTCGTCGATGCTCAGATGGGCCCGGCCCTTCATCATCGCCAGCACGCGGCCGCATTCCACCAGCGACTGCGCGCCGCGCGGAGAACTGCCATAGCGAATGTACTTCTTCGCCAGCGGGTGCGCCTGGCCCTGGTCCGGCTGCGTAGCCATTACGAGGTCCACAGCGAAGTCCTGCACATGCGGAGCCACCAAGACCTCCCGGCAGAGTTTGCGCAGCGACAGGATGCCATCTACGTCGAGTTGCGGGGATAGTTCTACTTCGTCGCGAGTAATCGTGCGCTCGACAATAGTCGCCAGATCGGCACGATTCGGGTAGCGCACCAGAATTTTCATCAGGAATCGATCCAGCTGCGCTTCCGGCAACGGGTAGGTGCCTTCCATCTCGATCGGATTCTGAGTAGCCATAACGAGAAAAGGGCTTTCCAGTTGGTGCGTTGTCGTGCCGCTGGTTACCGTCCGCTCCTGCATCGCCTCAAGCAGCGCGCTCTGGGTTTTCGGAGTGGCACGATTGATTTCGTCGGCCAGCACAAGATTCGAGAAGATCGGTCCTGCTTGAAAGCGGAAGCTCTTGTGCCCGCTCGAGTCAGAGTCCAGGATCATACTGCCGACGATATCGGCTGGCATAAGGTCAGGCGTGAACTGGATTCGGCTGTACTTCAGATGAAGCACACGCGACAGCGTACGCAGTAGCGTAGTCTTGCCAAGACCAGGAACTCCTTCCAGCAACACGTGTCCGCCTCCTAAAAGGCAGATCAGTACTCCTTGAACGACTTCGTCTTGTCCGACAATGATTTTGCCGATTTCATCCGTGACAGTTTTAATGCGCTGTGTCGCAGCCGAAAGATCACTCACAATGTCATCTTATGCAAAAAGGAGAGGCTCTGCCTCTCCTTCTAGCCCGGGATAGACCCGATTCGTAAAATTAATGGGATTTGCTACTAGGCGCCGGCGCCTGCTGCACTCTGTTCGCCGAAGGCGTTAGCGAAGTGGCCGATTGTCTCTGCCATCTCCTCAAGAGCGCTGACCGACGATTTCAGGCCCAGCTTGTGGCTCACCTGGAACCAGGCTTGCGTAACGCGGAAGTTCGCTCTCAACAGTTTGGTCTCAAGCACATTATCCTGTTGCGATTGCATCGACACTTGATCCAGAAGCTGGCTAACAACCCGGTAGTCGCGCTCGAGCGATTCGTATAGTGCGGAGAGGTTCGGATTGGATGCGGCCTCAATCTGTCCCTTGACCAGATCAAAGCTCAGGCCGTTGGCACGGCATACTTCGCGGGAATAATCTTCCGCGGTTTGGGTTCGGAGAATTAGCAGGCAGCTGTAGCGAAACCAGTAGGCAAACAGCGCAAGCGATAATCCGATGAGTATTAGGCTGAAACTCATTTTGTCTTCAAGGTAAGAATACCACCAGCTACTAACATGGCCAATAGGTATTAGGGTAGTAGGTAAAGATTCCGCTCAGTACTACGACCAAACGAAATGACTAAGGCATTTACCTGAGCATCTCACGCAAAGCGCATATGCCCAGGATCTATACCTTCCCTCTCACACCATTTCAGGTAGAGCGCACCGTAACTGGCTGTTAAATATTCCGTATCGGCAATCCCGAGAGTTTTTGCAGTAAAATCTATCCATTTTTCTTCACCCTCCAGTTCTGCATAGATTCCGATCGGGGTCTCGTCCAGCGTCACAACTCCCGACGAGCCAATCTCGGCATACTCTGTCCGGTATTTTTCATAAACAAATCCCGGCAGATAACCCAGCCGCATCAGAAACGTATAAGCTGCATCGGCGTCGGAAACTGTGAATTCCACTTCTTCGCGCGACTTATGTTTCCCCACTGTCGCAGGGCCCTTGTAAGTGATCGTAGTCTTTGACCCGGCTTCCCTCAACCGTACCAGGCAGCCGCTCGGCCGCAACGTCGGCGGCGAGGTCTCAAAGATTGTGTTCCGCTCAAACACGCGGCGGTGCTTGATCCGGAACCCGGCTTCCTTCAATCTCTTGCGAAATCCCCGAAACGACAGGACTTCGATTTTTATTTCCGTCTCTAAACCCTTCACTAGAGATAGCCTACTATCATGGGACTCAGAAAAATCACAGGTGAGACAGATCACCGTCCCTGGCCGCTCCCATCCGGCCCCTGGGTGATGACTCAATGGTGGCGCGATCTGCTCTTTGCCCACTGGCCTGTGCCCCCTTCGATGCTCCGGCCAATCATCCCGGCCTCACTCGAACTCGACACCTTTGACAACCAGGCCTGGGTGGCAGTTGTGCCATTCCGGATGACCGGCGTTCGCCCCCGACTCACGCCGGCTCTGCCGTGGATCTCCCACTTCGCCGAGCTCAATGTCCGCACCTACGTCCGATACAAGTCAAAACCCGGCGTCTACTTCTGGAGCCTCGAAGCTTCCAATCCCGTTGCTGTCGCCGCGGCCCGCACGCTCTTCCACCTGCCCTACATGAATGCCACCATGAGTTGCCGCGAGCGCAACGAGTGGATTGACTACACCTCAATCCGAACTCACCGCAACGAGCCGCCAGCCGAATTCAGCGCCAGCTACCGCCCGCTAGGCCTCACCAGCAAAACGGAGCTCATCCGCTGGCTCACCGAGCGCTATTGTCTTTACACAACCGACAACCAGGAACGTCTCTACCGGGGAGAGATCCACCACGAGGCCTGGCCCCTCTATGAGGCCGAAGCACAAATCGAAATCAACAGCATGGCCCGCGCAGCCGGAATAGAGCTGCCCAATACGCCGCCGCTGCTGCATTTCGCCAAAGCGATTCAAGTGGCCATCTGGCCCCTCAGCCGCCTGTAACGCAAGCCCGGCCCATCGCCACGCCAAGCGGCCGCGACGCCCCATTCCACCCCGCACCCCGCTCCTTCACACGCTCAATACGCTCCTTCAGTGGCGGATGCGTCGAAAGGTACTTGAGCGTAGTCTCAAACCCACGATCCTCATTCCCCTTAGACAGATTCTCAAACGCCTTCTGCATCTCTACCGGCGCAATCCCCGCCCGCATCAGCGTATCGAGCGCTGCGTCATCGGCACTTTCTTCGTCCGACCGGATAAAGTGCAACACCGTCAGATTTCCAGCCAGATCCCCCAAGATCCCAGGGTCGCCGATCACGAGCGAAAGAAACGCCTGTAAGCCCACCGCCCGCACAATCCCCTTCATCGAATGCCGCTGCACAACATGCTGCATCTCATGAGCCAGCACCGCTGCAAGCTGCTCCGGACTATCCATCTTTTCAATCAAACCGCTAAACACCACAATGTGTCCACCGGGCGCGGCCATTGCATTCACTTGAGGGTTCTTGACCACCTGTACGTCAAACTGATAGGCGCTGTTCGGCATCGCACTTTCCAGTCGCGAAACTGCCGCTTTTACCAGCGCCTTGGTCGCCTCATCCTCACAAACAGTCCCCGGCCGCGCCACCCCCGCCACAACAGCACGGCCCAGCTGCTCCTCCAGCGATACCGGCACCAGCCGCACCACCCCAGCCAGCACCATCGGAATACTCTGCCAGACGAGGTAGCCGAAAAGCCCAAGCAGACACAAGGCCCCAACTGCCAGCGATATCAACTTCAAGCGCATTTTCTACAGCCCAAAACCAGCATCAATACCCGCATCCGTTCCTAGCGCCTCGCCCAGCGTATCGCCAAAGGCCGAAGCCGCCGTGGCAGCCTGCGCTAATAGTTGGACGCGCGGCAACTGCTCCAGTTGCAAGTTCTCAGTGAGGTAACGCAATTGGCGGCAAACGGCCCAGGGCAATCCAATTCCGAGGGTAAAGAAGGTGAGAATCAAATTCGTGAAAGTCAGAATCAACAGGCCATCGCCGCTCAGAGTCGAGCGAAACGGCACACCGGCAAACTTCGTGTTCTGCCAGTTGAAGTTCCCGAGCTTTGCTGCATACCAGAAGCGATACAGCGTCAGAGTGGGAAAGAAGAGTAGCAGCATCTTCACATAAGGCCAAAGCAAGTCCTTCCCCTCTCCGCTAAACTCAAACTGCTGCCCGCCAAACCAGGTATTCTCCACCACATACTTCCGCAAGTTGGTAATGAAGACCGGCAGATACAAACTCAAACTGATCGCCGTTAAAAATAACCCCGTCCAGACAATCGTAGTCAGCTTCCAGAAATCTCCACGATACGCAAAGCGCCGCCCCTGCCAGCTTGTCCTGCTCCAGCGGTATCGAATTGCCCCATGCAAAGCCAGCGGTGCAAGCAACGCAAAGCCCAGAATGAACACAAGCCCGATCACCCCTCCAGCCTTTCGCTCTCCAAGCAAGACAAGGGCAAGCCCTGCGCTACCGTAGAACAGGATCACCAACCCCATCAGCTTCAGCCAGCCCAGCAACAACTCTTTCCCCGTGCCATGAAAAGCAAATGGCTGCCCGGCCAAACGTATCTGCGACCACAGATATTGCCTCACCGCCGCGCGACCCCAAAAGCTGTAAATACCAAGAGTAAAAATGCTGAAGAAGATCAGCTTCAGATAAAGCACCAACAACGTGGCGCCATCCCCGGTAAAGTCAAATCTGCCAGGTTCTGACGCAGGTAGCACAGGTGTCGCACCAGGGCTAAACAGATAGCCACAGTTACAACGCATGGGAGTTGTTTCGTACTCAGTTCCGCAGTTGGGGCAGTAGGCCATGCCAGCCAGTCTAGCTCAATCGTCGTCGTCAGACGAAGAGCTTACCTTGAGCACGGCAAGGAAGGCCTCCTGTGGAATCTCCACACGGCCCACGCGCTTCATGCGCTTCTTGCCTTCCTTCTGCTTATCCAGAAGTTTCCGCTTACGGCTGATGTCACCGCCATAACACTTGGCAATGACGTTCTTGCGAATCGCCGAAATCGTCTCGCGCGCAATGATCTTGGCCCCGATAGCAGCCTGCAGCGCCACTTCAAACATCTGTCGCGGAATCAGCTTGCGCAAGCGCTCAATCAAAATGCGTCCGCGCTCATAAGCGAATTCCTTATGAACGATCATCGACAGCGCATCGACTGCCTCACCGGCCACCATCACGTCCAGCTTCACCATCGGGGACACACGCATGCCCGCCAAATGATAATCGAGCGACGCATAACCACGCGAGCAGCTCTTCAGGCGGTCATAGAAATCGAGCACCACTTCATTCAGCGGCAATTCATAAACCAGCATCACTCGCTGATTGCCGATAAATTCAAACTTCCGCTGCATGCCGCGCTTTTCTTCCACCAGCGCCAGAATCTCGCCAATGTACTCTTCGCGAGTAATGATCGTGGCCTCGATAATCGGCTCTTCGATCTTCTCGATCTCGGTCGGGTCTGGAAAGCGTTGCGGATTGTCTACCGTGATCTCTTTGCCATTCATCAACGTGATCTTGTAACGCTCACCCGGTGCCGTCGTGATCAGGTCAATGTTGAACTCGCGCTCAAGCCGCTCCTGTACAATTTCCATGTGCAAAAGCCCGATGAATCCGCAACGGAAGCCAAAGCCCAACGCCGCCGAACTCTCTGCCTCATAACTGAGCGCGCTATCGTTCAACCGCAATTTCTCAAGGGCTTCACGCAACAAGCCATGCTCACTGCTCTCCACCGGATACAACCCGGCGAAGACCATCGGCTTGATCTCCTGGAATCCAGGCACCGGCTCAAGGGCCGGCCGGCCTTCTTCCATGATCGTGTCGCCAATCTGCGCTTCAGACACATTCTTGATGTTGGCGAAAAGAAAACCTACCTCGCCCGCATTCAACACATCACAAGGCACCGGCTTCGGCGATTGATAGCCCAACCCATCTACTTCATAAACTTTGCCGCCGGCATTCAGACGAATCTTCATGCCCTTGCGGATCTTGCCATCCACCACCCTCATCAGGATGATTACGCCGCGATAGGAATCAAACCAGCTATCGAAAATCAGCGCCCGCAATGGCTCGTCCACCTTGCCGCGCGGATGAGGCACCTTCTTCACTACGGCTTCGAGAATTTCTTCAATCCCGATGCCATTCTTCGCACTCGCAAGCACGGCTTCTGAAGCATCCAGCCCCACCAGGGTCTCGATTTGTTCTCGAATTCGCTCGGGCTCTGCACTCGGCAAATCGATCTTGTTAATCACGGGGATGATCTCAAGATCGAGGCCTAATGCGATGTAAGTATTGGCCAGCGTCTGAGCTTCTACACCTTGCGACGCATCAACAATCAGCAACGCCCCTTCACAGGCCTGCAGGCTGCGCGAGACTTCATAACTGAAGTCCACATGCCCCGGCGTGTCGATCAGATTCAACTGATAGACGATGCCATCTTTGGCCTTGTAATTCAACCGCACTGCGTGGGCTTTGATGGT
>JAPKYY010000783.1 GCA_026394095.1 Acidobacteriota bacterium
ACCAACATCCCGCCTATCAGCCCCAAACCCACCGGACGCAACACATCCCCAATCACCAGCCACCACAAATCCCGCCGCTCCGCCCCAACTGCCACCCGCACCGCAATCTCCTTCCGTCGCGCTCTCACCAGAAACGCCATCAACCCCGCCAGCCCCATACTCGCCACCAGCCCCGCCACCCCGGCAAAGAGCCAGCTCACCCACCCCAGCGCCCGCTCCGTCCAAATCGACGCCTCAATGTCCTCCTCAAGCGTTGTAACATCCTCTGCCATCCAATTCCCACCAATACGCTTCAGCTCAGCCAGCACCGCCCCTGTAATCCCCTTCGGCTCCCCCTTCACTTTCACAACCAGTGTCAGCTTACTCGCCTCCTCATCCACCAATCCATACACCACCGGCTGCATCGGCTCCCGCATCGACCGGTACTTCGCATCACTCACCACCCCCACAACCTCGAATTCCGCTTTCGCTACCTTGCCAACCCCAGACCCAAACTGCTTCCCCACCACACTCCCCCCATTGCCAAACCGCCGCGCAAACGTTTCATTCACCACCACCTGTTCCAATCCATGCAACATCCGCTCTCGCATCACTTGCCCCTCCAGCCACCTCTGCCCCATCGCCTCAAAGTATCCCGGTCCCACCGCCATCATGCTCGTATTCATAAACTCGGCTTTCGGCACCATCTCCCCCGCCCGCCATGTCGTCGTCTTCAGTCCTGACCCGCGCAACATCCGGATCGTCGAATACCACACCGCATCCACCCCATCCAAACCCCTCACTGCTTCGCTCCATCGCCGCATCACTCCCACCAGCGCCTTCTCTGATTCATCACGCAAGGTAAAACTCACAATCTGTTTCCGTGCCATCCCGCTCTGCTCATTCCACAAATTCCGCACCGATCCACCCACCGCCACTGCTCCAAACAGCAACGCCGTACAAACTCCCACCTGCATCCCCACCAGCCACTTCCACCCTCTCCCCCTCTGCCCCCGCATTCCCGGGTTCGCTTTCGCCGCCTCCAGCATCGGAGCCAGCGCAACCAGCACCAATGCCGCCGCCGATAGCAGCACAACAAATCCAAACACCCTCCAGTCCAGCTCCAGCCGCAACACATTCTCAACCGTCGAATTGTCCAGCAGCCGCACCGGTGGCAATACCCGGTTCACCCAACCAATTCCAATCTGCGCCAGGCCCAAACCCACCACGCATCCCGCTACCACCAGCGCTCCACTTTCCACCAACACCCCAAGCACCACCCTCCACGCCGTTGCTCCCAGCGCCCTCCGCACCACCATCTCCCGTGCCCGTCCCAACACCCGCGCCAGCAGCAACCCCGAAAGGTTCAGGCACACCATCAACGCCAGCACTCCCGCTCCTCCCATCGCCAGACGCGTTGCCATCTCAGCCTGTGCCCGCAACCGCGACACCCCATGCTGCAGGCTCTCCGCAGCAAATTCATTCCGCCCCACCACATCCTCATCACTGGCAACATACAGAGCATAGGCCCGCTCCTCGGCCACCTTCAAAGGCACCCCATCCGCCAGCCGCGCCACAATCTCAAGATCTGCCGAACGCCGCAATTCTTCGACACCGATGGTCACAAACAGGTCCGGCCCTGCCTCGAGGCCCGTCCCATGAAACCCCTCCGGCAGCACCCCGGCCACAACAAACCGCAGGCCCCGCAAACTAATTGCCTTGCCTGCCACCTCAGCCCCAGCCCCAAAACACCGGTCTCGAAAACGCGCGGTCAACCATACTCCGTCCCCACCCACTCCCATTACCTCAAAGTAAGATCGCGACACCGCCCCTACCAGCACTCTTTCCCGTCGCACTCCATCCTCATAAAGCGCTGCAAACTCATGGCCTGCTCCGACCTTCCGAAACAGTTTTGGTTGCTTTTGCAGTTCCTCCATCAGCTCTACCGGGAATGAACTCCGCGCTCCGATCCGTGGCCGTATCTTCACCAGCCGCACGAGCTTTTCCGGCTGCTGCACCCCCAAAGGCCGCAGCCAGAATGCATTCACTACAGAGAATGTCACCGTCCCCGCCCCAATCCCCACTCCAAGCAACAACACCGCACACACCACCAGCCCGGGGTTCCGCAATAAACCTCGCAACGCCTGCCCGGCCTCCCGCCACGTGTACATCACCTTCAAAATATAGCGAAGCGCTTCAGTAAAATCA
>JAPKYY010000850.1 GCA_026394095.1 Acidobacteriota bacterium
CTACCGTTCCCGGCTCACTCGTCTCTCCCAATAACTACGGCGCGACCAACTGGCCACCTGCTGCATACAGCCCAAAGACGGGACTCTTCTACGTTCCCCAAAGCGACACCTACGCTATGTACTATCTCACCGAGACAGATCCTCGCGGTGCGATGGGGCTGGGCGGCAAAGATGAGCAGATGGTAGCCTCCATGGGCAGCTATCTCACGGCCATCGATTACAAGACAGGCAAGATCGCCTGGCGTCACCGGTATCCGGGCGTTGGTGGTGGCTTCGGCGGTGGCAACGGCATCCTTACTACTGCAACCAATCTTGTTTTCGCGGGAGATATCAGTGGCAACATCGTGTCCTACGATGCAGTCAATGGCAAGCCTTTGTGGCATTCGCGCATCGGTCAGGTCTCAAACGCGCCGCAAACATATATGGTCGACGGGCACCAGTATCTTCTGGTCGCTGCGGGCGACCAGATTTTTTCGTTCTACTTGCAATAGGCAATTGATGTATCAGGCAGTACTCTCAGTTTTACTTCCCCTCGTCGGGCAGACGAACCCACCGGAAACAACCATCCGTACGAATTCGCTTGAGGTTGTGGTGGATCTTGTTGTGCGCGACAAACGGGGAAGGCCGCTCAAAGACCTTCAGCCAGCTGAGATCGTTGTCCAAAGCGAAAGCAAGGCTTACCCAATCAAGAGTCTGAGGTGGGTGAGTCCTGCTGCTTCGGCCGCCGCTTCCCTATCGGCTAGCCCTACTGAATCGAAGGCGATCACTAAAGAGGACTCTGATCCCTTACGGGCATATCGTTTTGTAACCATCCTCTTCGAGCAGCTTCCTCGTGAGTCAGCCAAACTCGCCTTTGACGCAACCAATGCTCTGATCGAAAAGGCCACCGCACCAAATCTCTTCTTCTCGGTCTTTCTGGCTCGTGAGCGGCTGAAGCTCGTGCAGGGCTTTACCGCAGATCCAGTCCCGCTCAAACAGGCGATCAAGGCGGTAACGTTGGCGGCCGGCTTCAAGCAGTCAGATGACCTGGTTGCCCTGGCAGAAAACCAGCTCAAAAGCCTGGCCGGGTCTGGGCAGGAGCTAGAACAGTTTATGCGCGGCCAGATCCCCAATCCGACTGTTGTGGGCGGTCCAGGCGCTGCTCCGGTTGATGCAGGCCAATTTGTCCGCGCCCAGCAAGTTCGCATCGCTCTCGACATGATGGGTATGGCCGACAGCTTCCAGCGGCAGGACCGTGGCCGCGTATCTCTCAACTCTCTGCGCGCCGCTATCAATGCCGTTGCCAATCTCCCAGGTCGCAAAACCATTGTTTACGTCTGCCGCGGCCTTGGCAGCCATCCTTCACTGATGCCGGTTTTCCAGCGGCTCATTGAAGCGGCCAATTCCAAGGGTGTCAGCATTTACGGCATTGATGTCACCGGCCTTGAACAATCGGAGCGAACTCGCGAAGCCGCAAACATGCTAGCCCGGGCCGCTGCTGCCTCTACGGCGACCCTGAGCGCTGCCGGGGACAAGGCAGTAAGCCGGGAAGAAGCAATGGCTTTTGAGACCGCCGAGCAAAGTGCTCTGGCCAACCCCACTACACTCCTTGCTGAACTCGCAAGCGCTACCGGCGGGCTTGTGTTGTCAGACACAAACGATTCCCGTAAGATCGCTCAACAGATTGCTGAAGACATCACGTCCCATTGGGAACTTACCTACAACCCGGAGGTCGAATCCTTTGATGGAGCCTTTCATCCCATCGCAGTTAAGGTCAAAAGAAAAGACGCAAAAGTGCAGGCTCGCAAGGGTTTCTTCGCCCTGGCCCCGGGCGACAATCGTTCTGTTGAGCCCTTCGAGACCTCACTCCTCAAAGCCCTATCTGAGAAAGAAGCCCCTACTGCCGTTTCCTTCGATGCCCAGTTGCTGGATGTTTACACCGAGAATGGCGTAGTCCATGGCGAAGTCGTGGTCGAAACTCCCATCGCGGAAATGGATCTCGAAGAGTTGCCAATTGAAAAAGTGGTCCGCCTCAAATCAGCCGTCCTGGCCTTTCTTCGAGACGAGAAGGGGGAGATTCGCGAGCGTCTCAGCCAGCAAATCGACTGGAAAGCACCACTCGATCAAATCGAGAAAGCCAGGAGCGGCACCCTTCAGTGGCATAGGTCATTCACTGCCCCTCCAGGTAAGTACACGCTTGAAATCGCCATGGCGGATCGTCAATCCACGCGCCTCGGTGTCAAACGAATTCCTGTAGTGCTTGAGGCCGCCCCTGCCGGGCAGCTCTCTCTTGGCGCAATCAGCCGGGTGCGGCCCGAGGCCGCTGCAAGCCCCTCCCATCCGGCCTGGCTCAAATTCAACTCCACGGCTCTCACTCCTTTCGCGACAGCCAAAGCTCCCCTGGCGGGCTCTGCCTCAAGCCTCTCTCTACTTCTCGTTCTGCAGCCAGCCAATAGCGGTTTGATTGAACTCGAAGCTCAAATCGTTCGCGACGGCCAGGAGATAGCGAGGCTCCCGATTCCACTCGACGAAGCGACCGGCAAGGCGAAAGGTCGCTTCTCTTATGTAGTCAGCCTGCCAACGGAGATCCTCGAACCTGGCAGCTACAAGATTCAGATCAACGCGAGGCAAGGCACTCAGCAAGCCACGCGCTCCATCCAGTTACAACTCGATCCAGCCCCCGAATACAAACCTCCCGCGCGGCCGCTCGTATCGAGCGTGGAAGCTCCAAAGCCTGTGGAACTCACCATGCGTAGCTTCGCCGCACTGGACCCCGATCAAAAGCTGAACTCAGCAGAGCAGCAGATTCTCTTTGAACGTGTCAAGCAAACCGGCCGCCAGTGGGCCGATGGCCTGATCAATTTCACCTGCCTCCAACTGACAGACCGCTTCTTTGACCGCCAGGGCAACGACGGCTGGAAAAAGTCGGACACGATCCGCGAGATGGTCACTTATTACAACGGCAAGGAAAGTTACGAAGATCTCTCGCCGGAGAGGGAAGCAACGAAAAGCATCCGTTCGTTTGGTGAGTTCGGCGGCATGATGCGCATCGTCGTTGGCTCCAAGGTGAACCCCGCGATGGAATGGCGCGGCTATGTCGAAATCGATGGCCGCCGCCTGCACCGTATTGGATACTCCATATCAAAAGCCAACTCTGGTTATCGCATGACCAGGGAGAATCCTTTTGAGCAATACATGCCGGCCTATGAGGGCGAACTCTTTGTTGAAGTAGACAGCTTGCTGATTCGTCGCATCACGCTCCGCACGCAAGCGATTCCAGAGCGCTTCTCTTTTCAGGACGCCACCCACGAGATCGACTACGACTTCACCCGCATTGGAGGACAAAGCTATTTATTACCGGTCAAGTCTGTGATGCAGACCCGTGTCGGGAAACGCAAGCTGGTCCGCAGTGAAATCAACTTTAGCAACTACCGTAAGTGGTCGAGCGATACGAAAATTCAGTTCGATACACAAGGCGAACCCGCCTCCCCACAAACTCCTCAAAATCTGAAATGATATTGGCAGTGATTAAGCTTTGTTTCTTCGCGATCCTCGCCATGGCCGCCGTCGCGCAAGTGCCGGATGCCCAGTTCTTCGACTCTCAAGTCCGCCCGATCCTCCGTGCCAACTGTTACGGCTGTCACAGCGAAGCCAATGCAACCAGCGGCCTCTCTCTACAAACGCGCGACTCTATCCTTCGCGGGGGCAATCGTGGTGCCTCCCTCGACATCATCCTGAACGCCGCCCGCCATGTCGGCGATCTCAAGATGCCGCCTAACAAGAAACTCACCGATGAGCAAATTGCCATCCTTGAGAGATGGGTTGCTGCTGGTCTCCCTGTCCCGGAAAATCTGGTCAAGTCCAAGCGCCCCGGTGCAAATCACTGGGCCTTCCAACCCATCAAGCCACAAGCCATTCCTGCCGTTAACAACTCTACTTGGGCCCGCAATGCAATCGATAAATTTATCCTCGCCAAGCTCGAAGCAAATCAACTCTCGCCCGCCCCTGAAGCAGACCGCGCCACGCTGTTGCGCCGACTCAGCCTCGACATCACCGGCCTGCCACCGACCCTCGATGAGCTGAACAAATTCCTTGCAGACCGCAGCCCAGATGCTTACGAAAAACAAGTCGATCGCCTCCTCGCTTCCCCGCACTACGGCGAACGCTGGGGCCGCCACTGGCTTGACATCGCCCGCTATGCCGATTCCGATGGCTACACCATCGACGCTCCACGCGACATCTGGATGTACCGCGACTGGGTCATCAACGCTACCAACGAAGACAAGCCCTTCAATCAATTTGTGATCGAACAAATGGCTGGCGACCTGTTGCCCAATCCCACCACCGCGCAACTCATCGCCACTGGCTTTCACCGCAACACAACTAGCAATTACGAAGGCGGTATCGACTTCGAACAATACCGTGTCGAAGCTGTGGCCGATCGCGTCGCAACAACAGGTGCTGCTTTCATGGGCCTGACGCTTGGCTGTGCCCGCTGCCACGATCACAAATACGATCCTGTTTCTCAGCGCGAGTATTACCAACTCTTCGCCTTCTTCAATAACACCGATGAGGTCGACAAAGAGGCCGAGCGCAAGTTCTTCAATAAGCCCTTCCTCGAAATCGGAAGCGATGCCGAAAAGGCTGAGTTTGCCGCATGGAACAAGAAGGTCATCGACGCCGAAGAACGCATGCGGATGCGTCTGCAGGTCTTCTCCGGCGACCTCAAGAAAGACGAGATCCTCGTCGCACTGGATAAAGAACTCGCTGATCTCCGCGCGAATAAGCCTAAGCTCCCCCGCACGATGATCATGCGAGATCTTCCGACTCCGCGGCCAGCCTACATCCACCTTGGTGGCGATTTTATGCGTAAGGGTGCACCTGTCACTCCAGGTGTACCCAGCATCCTTCCGCCACTCGGCAACAAAACCCCGAACCGTCTCGCGCTTGGCGAATGGCTTGTTGATCCCAAGAACACGCTCACCCCGCGCGTTACTGTAAATCGCATATGGCAGGAATACTTCGGACGCGGCATCGTCGCTAGCGAAAGCGACTTCGGCACACAGGGCGACAAGCCTACACACCCGGAACTCCTCGACTACCTGGCTCTGACATTCATGGAAAAAGGCTGGAGCCAAAAACAACTCCATCGCCTCATCGTCACTTCTGCCACCTATCGGCAATCCTCCACCGCCACACCCACCGACCCCGAGAACAAACTCTTCTCCCGTCAAAATCGCCTGCGCCTGGATGCCGAAATCATTCGCGATTCCTCACTCATTGCCGCCAACCTGCTTGCGCCCAAGATCGGAGGCGAGAGTGTCTATCCGCCACAGCCCGCCGGTGTCTATCAGGTCACCCAGGTTCGTCGAGAATGGAAAACATCCACGGGCGAAGACCGCTACCGCCGAGGCATGTACACCTTCTTCCAACGCTCAGCGCCACACCCCAGCCTGATCGTCTTCGACGCTCCAGATTCATCGGTAAGCTGCACGCGCCGCAACCGCTCCAACACTCCGCTGCAGGCGCTCACGCAGCTCAACGACGAATCCTCAACCGAGTTCGCCGAGGCCCTCGCCAAGCGTATGACCAGCTCTGGCACCAGCGATCATTCGCGCCTCGCCACCGGATACCAAATTACTCTCAGCCGCGCACCACGCGCTGATGAACTTGAGCGCATGCTCCGCTTCATCCGCGTCCAACGCGACTCGCAACTCGACCCCTGGCCCGCCGTAGCGCGCGTCCTTATCAATCTAGACGAATTCCTGACCCGCCCATGAACCCACTCCTCCAAACCCGCCGCCATTTCTTTAAGGCATCCAGTCTCAGCCTGGCCGCCACATATCTCAACGCCGCTACTCGTCACCACGAGGCCAAGATCGACCACGTCATCTACCTCTTCCAGGCAGGCGGCCCCAGCCAGCTCGAACTCTTCGACTACAAACCGGAACTGACCAAGTACGACGGCAAGACCGCGCCGGAAGAACTCCTTAAAGGCAAACGCTTTGCCTTCATGGACACCTTCTCGAAAGAACCTCCAAAGATGCTTGGCACCCGCCGCCAGTTCAAACAGAGCGGCAACTCCGGCATGTACTTCTCAGAGCTCATCCCCAACATCGCTACCGTAGCCGACGACCTCACGATGTTCCACGGCGTCTCGACGGAGAACTTCAATCACGGCCCGGCCAAGCTCTTCATGAACACTGGCTCGGTTCGTGCAGGCCGGCCCAGCATCGGTTCCTGGGTCACTTATGGCCTCGGCAGCGAATCCAAAGACCTTCCAGGCTTCGTAGTGCTCCAGTCTGGCCCGCGTGGCCCTCGAGGCGGCGCGCAGCTTTGGTCCAGCGGATTCATCCCCACCAGCCACCAAGGCGTCCCCTTCCGCTCTACGGGTGACCCAATCCTCAATCTCTCTACACCAAAATGCAAACCTCCGGCCCGGAGTTGATCAACTTCGGCCAGGAGACTCCCGAGACCCTGGCCATGTACGGAGCCAAGCCTGGCATGCCCGAACACGCCTTCGCCAACAACTGTCTCCTCGCCCGTCGTCTCGTCGAACGAGGTGTCCGTTTCGTCCAGCTCTATCACACCGATTGGGATCACCATGACGATCTCACCAAGCCGCTCGAACAAGTCACAAAGGAAGTCGATCAGGCTTCTGCTGCGTTAATCAAGGACCTCAAGCAACGAGGGCTGCTCGATCGAACACTCGTCATCTGGGGCGGGGAATTCGGCCGTACGCCGATGGGCGAAGTTCGAGAAAAGGGCAAGATTGGCCGCAACCACCATATAGATGCCTACTCGATCTTCATGGCTGGCGGTGGTCTCAAACCTGGCACAATCATCGGCGGCACCGATGAACTGGGCTTTACCCCCTCAAACAAGATCCACGTCCACGACATCCAGGCAACGTTGCTGCACCTGTTGGGTATCGACCACAAGAAGCTTACCTATCGATACCAGGGCCGCGACTTCCGCCTCACCGATGTCGCTGGCGAGGTAGTCCACAAAGCTCTGGCTTAGGCGAAGAACTCACTCACTTCGCCGAAGTCAATTACACGCGTACCAGCAGCTGGATCTACATATACGAAATCCCGGCCCGAAGGTGTATTGCGGATCCTCGAGTTCGCGTCAATACCCAGCACGCTGTAAACAGTCGCGCAAACATCCTCAATATAAATAGGCCGCTTCTTCTTCCAGCCAAAGTCGGTCACATTCGCTGCTTCAGCATCGGTAGCTCCCATCACTCTTCCACCCTTTACGCCCGCGCCAGCAAAGGCGGCCACCATCGCCTTGGCGTAGTGCTCCCGTCCAGCTAGCGAGGTCAACTCGCCAGGCGTACGTCCAAACTCACCCATCGCAATCACGAGGGTCCGGTCCAGCAAACCCATCCGCTTCAGGTCAAATAGCAGCGCACTCATCGCTGCATCCAAGTCCTTGGCCAACTTGTAAACTCCCCCTGTTGCCGACTTGCCCAGATCCTTCCCGTACAGGTTTCCGTGTAGATCCCAACCCGGCTGCGTCACCATGATGAACTTCGCCCCGGCCCTGGCAGCCGCCATGTTGCGAGCCAGTAAACATGCGTCGCCAAAGGGCGTCCCGCCATAAGCCTGCTTCTCTTCCGGCTTCATGGCGAGTACTTGCTTCACCTGCGGATTGCGCATCATTTTCTCAACGGCCCGCGCGAAGCTGGCAAACTGCCGCATCTCCTGCGGCGAGTCCGCTTTCAATCCATTGCGGGCTGCATCCATGTCCATGAGTGCCGCCCAGCGTTTGGCAAAGCGTTCCTTCTCGCTGTCTTCAAGTAAAAACGGCAGGCTCCCGCTGGCCAGATCAAGTGTCAATGGCGAAGCATCCGCCGGCAGGCAACCCTCACGAATCAGCGGCCCGTACATCGTCGATGCCTCATAGTTCATCGATACAAACGGCGGCAGGTAATCGCTTTCCTTACGCGTCTTCGCTGCCTCATAGGCGATCACAGATCCCATCGAGGGCGATTCCTTCACCCGCGCCGGGCTCACCGCATGCCCCGTTTGCAAATAATATTGCCCGCGGCTATGAACTGTCTCCCACGCTTCCATACTGCGCACCATCAAGACATCGTCCAGACGCTCGATCATCTTCGGCATGAGCGCGCGCGGGAATTGATAGCCCTGCTTCACCGTGACAACATCGCGGTTCTCCGGCGCCCACTTACCCTCTTTCACATCCCACGTATCCATCTGTGGTGGCCCGCCCTGCAGGTTCAGGAAGATCACGCAATCGGCCGACCCACGCGGCTCCGCTTTCTTTCCTGCAAAGGCCATCTGCAAAGCGGTTCGTCTTGATAACAACATCCCCATCACCTCAATAAAAGAGAAAGTCCAGCCGGTTCACCATCACCCACAGGAGGTCTTCCACCTCAAGCCCAAGCGCCACCTTGATCTCCGCCTCTGTAGGTGGTCGACTCAACGCTCTGTAGAACAAATCCTCAACAAACTCAGGGCTCATCTTCTTCGTTGCATCCACCTTCAGCTTTTCTTTCACCGTTGCATCGTTCAAAAGCAGCGCCGTCTGAATCATCGTAGGCTTGCGGTCGGCCTGCGCATTGTAGCGGTCACACTGTCCAAACGCCGATAGCACCGCATGCGTCTTCTTCATACCGCTCTTCTCGAGATCCTGAGGCGATCGTGTCTGCATCACCCACTTCACCTTTTTGTCAGAGAAGCTCACCTTCACTTCCGGTTGCTGGCCGGTTAACTGTGAGATCGAATCCCACATCTGTTCTGCACTCATGCGGCGCGATACTTGCAGCGATTGATATTGAGGCGAGGTTACGATCCGGCGAATCAACCACCGCAGGTCATACCCTTTGGCCTGAAACTCGGCAGCCAGCCCGTCGAGCAAATCCGGGTCGCTAGGTTGCAAGGTCCAGGGCGCCGGCGGGGGATTCTTCTTGTCCTGCCGCGCGAGGTCGAAATCGAAAATCGGCTCTACGATCCCTTGCCCCATCAACTCCGCCCAGATCATGTTCACAGTAGTCCGTGCAAACTGCGGATGTCCGGTCAGCATTCTGGCATAAGCCTCGCGGTCCTTCTCTCCGGGCTTGGCTCGCGCTCCGTCCAGGATGAACGTAGGTGTCACATCTTCGCCCTTCTTGCGCGGAGGCCGCAACGAACTCACTGTCGTAAGGTCATAGCCTGCACGCTTGTCCTTCACCATGAATTGCGGTGTCCGCCCATAAACGGGCGCAATATAGGTTTTGCCAAAGAAGCTCGCCTGCCGCCACAAGTCCGATCGTTTGCGATCCGTCAGCCAAAGATTGATCTTCTCCAGATGACCTTTGCCGTCGTGACAAGACACGCATTCCAGATTCACCCCAAGGAAAATCCGCGAAGTATTAATAGCAATTTCGTCAGCGGTGTCTTCATGATTCATCACATAGCCATCACCCTCAAAAACATGACTGCGCGCCAGAAAATTCGAAGCTCCGTCTGCCCAGGTCGACACGGCTGAAGCAGTAATCATGTCCCGCACCATCTCGTCATAAGGCACATTCAGCAGGAGCGATTTGTAGGTGAAGTCGTAGAAGGTATTGATCCCCTCTTCTAGCAATTGCCCATTTCGGAAGAGATCATTGAAGAAGTAAGCCCAGCGGTCCAGAAACGGAGCATCCTTGATGGCCCGCATCCCCACCTCAGGGATAGCAGGAAATAAGCTGTCGATCATCTTCGTGCGCTTATTCGGATCCTTGTCGGCCAAAAACTGCTTCGCCACTTCCGGCTCCGGCAAGCGCCCAGTCAAGTCGAGCGTTACTCTGCGAAGAAACTCAGCATCCCCACCCCAGGCTGCTACCGCCAGCAGAAAAATCGAAATGCACCTTACGAACATGGTGGACATTCTTTCGCAATCGGAAGGCAAGAGCAAGTTGCTTGGGGTTTTTTACTTCCTGTTACCTTTTCGCTTCAATCACTTGGCAGCCGTCCTAATGGCCACAACTTTAGCTCGAAGTGTTCGATCTCCATTACGCTCATACTCGACAACCGCATCGAAGTAACCTTCAGGTAACTGCCCCAGTCCCGCAATTGAGGTAACGATGCTGGCTAAGGAAGGATTGAATGAGCTTGCAAGGATCAATACCCGCCGTCCTGCCTCTTGCCCCGGGACAACCGAAATCGTCCCATAGGCAGTAAACCTTTGAGGTGCCAGCTTGCTTCCCTTCCAAAGCTCAGGCTCTCCCGGATTCGGTCTCAAATTCCGAACGATGCTGGTGCCTTGTTCCAGATCGAAAGGACGTTTCGGTCTCAAGTCGTCAAGCTGCCGGACGGTGCCCGGGCCAACGAGCATCACCCCGTCCTGACTTCCCAGGGTCTCAATCGGAGCCGTCGAGGTATCGAAAACACTTACGGGCACTCCACGATCCTGCAGGAACCTTCCGATGGAGGCAGCCGCAACTGTATCGCTGGCTACTGTGTAGAGCTGGCTCATTTCCGGTTTGCCAAGCGAATCAATCAGCGATTGCACCCCGCGCGACTTCGCCTCTTCACCGAGCCGGTTCACTTTGAAACTCCGTGCCACCAATTCATCCTCGGGCCAATGGTAGAAGAGCGGCACAGGCACAACTACATTTACGGCCTTGGCAAAGGGCTGCCAGAATCGCGGCAATTCCGGTTTAGACGACGCACCGCCAATCCCACCTGAATCGCCTGGCCACCGGCACAAACTGCAGTCTGTGACTCCCAAGCGGAATCTCCACTCGCACTGTCTCGACTGCTCCGGCCTGTTCAAAGTACTCCTTCAGTCGCTGGCGCAATCGTCCCACCTGCACGCGCACGGTCGCATCGGTTTTCGGATTGAAATCCTCTTTGCGCCCCAGCACCTCAACTCCGATGCCGTATTCACTCAATTCCGTGTCGCGCTGCCTCCAGAGATAAAGCAGCAATTCGCGCAATACAGGCGCTCGCTCAAAGTGGGTGCTTGCGGTTATCCGGTCAATGATTTCTTGCAATCTGTCTTAAAGACTACACTGGAAAGATATGGCTCAAAAATCTTATCCGGCCCCGCCGCCGATGTCGATCGATGTCAACAAGTCTTACACTGCGACTTTCGATACGGCTAAAGGCAAGATCGTTGTGGAACTCTATCCCAAGAACGCTCCCAACACCGTAAGCAATTTCGTCTTCCTTGCAAAAGACGGCTTCTACAATGGCACCACTTTCCATCGTGTCATCAAGGACTTCATGATTCAGGGTGGCGATCCCGAAGGCTCCGGCCGTGGCGGCCCCGGTTATCGTTTCCCCGATGAATTTGCTGGTAACGAATGGCTTCGCCACAAGATTGGCAGCCTCGCTATGGCCAATGCCGGCCCCAACACCAACGGCAGCCAGTTCTACATCACGCACATCAAGACCGATTGGCTCGACGGCAAGCACACCGTCTTTGGCCAGGTGCTCGAAGGTCAGTCTGTAGTGGATTCCATCGCCGGTGGCGATATCCTCAACAGCCTCACCATCACTGAAGCTTAGTGTGAATGCTTGGCGTGGGAATCACGGCCCTTTACGCGGTCATATATGTGACGCGGGTTCGTGGTTCCCAGGCTGGTGTTGTAAAGGCTGTCGTGCCCAAGTCCTCTGCGCAAGTCTTCCTGAAACTCGTGCAATTCCCGCAATTGCTCCGCTAGTGCCGGTTCCTTCACGCCAGTCGGCGTGACAAAAAACATCTGATAACCGCCATGGGTCAACTCTGCAATTTCGTGGCCCACCACCACTCCCGCCCGTTCAATTCCGACTTTTTCACCCTGATCGAGCAACACTGCTGCGCAACCTTTGCGCATTACTGGAGCCTTGCCATTGGTGGTCTTGCCAACGGCCATGCCGCTCTGCTTCAGGCTTTCCAAATGATCTTCAAATTTGAGAACTACAGGCTTTTCCCGGCGAAAGAACATAAACTCATTGTACCGTGAGGATATGAGCTTCCTCGACAATCTCGAGAACAACCTGAAGGCGCTCGAGTCGCGCGAAGAAAAAGACCCGCAAAAACAGAAGGAAGAACAGGCCCGGCGCGAGGCAGACCGTCAGTCGGCCCTCGCCGCAGCCCCTATCGCTGAAGCCCTCAAAACTGGCCCTTTCACCGAAAAATTCCTCACTGCCTGTCGCCTCATCGGCCATAGCCAGCGCACAATGGTTCGTTTCACCTGGCTCGATACGACGCTCCGCCTCGAAGCAAAAGAACGCCGCCTCGACCTGAAGCCAACGGCTCAAGGCGTCGAAGCGACGTTCTTTGTGGATAACGAATCAACAGCTCAACAACTGCTGACGCTCAAGGAAGACCCGGAGGCTCTAGCCAAACAATGGCTTAGTGCTTAGCTTCGTGGCCAGCCTCGTGCGAAGCTTCTGCATGAGCTGCCTCATGAAGTTCATACGCCCTTGAAGGGATCGTTGAGTACACGTAGAGAAAAACTGTGAGCAGAATCGAGCCCACCAGCAGTGGTCCCATCAGGAATTTTTTCTCTTGATCTGTATACGCGTTCGAGTTGTGTGAATTTCCAGCCATACTCTCAAGTTAAACTAAAAGTTCCCTCTTGTGATCACGCTCCAAAATCAATTCGAGCAAAACTTCATTACCACCTCGGTAGACTATGTCTTTAACTGGGCTCGCAAATCTGCGATTTGGCCTCTGAGTTTCGGCCTCGCCTGTTGCGCAATCGAAATGATTGCCAGCACTGCGGGCCGCTTTGACATGGCCCGTTTTGGTGCAGAAGTTTTCCGCCCCTCCCCCCGTCAAGCAGACCTGATGATTG
>JAPKYY010000823.1 GCA_026394095.1 Acidobacteriota bacterium
CCAGCTCCGCAAGCAAGTATTCCATCTTCTGCTGATCCAGCGGCGTGTTGATCTTGATCGCCGCCTGGCAGGAAATACTGGCTGCAATATTGCGACGCAAATCCTCAACAGAAGACTTCCGCAATTCGGTCTCCGAGATATCGAGTATCTCGAAAATCACCTTCTCAATATCGGCAGGCCCGAGCCCGGCAGGTGCCGCCTGAATCGCGATGGTACGATTCCCAAACGGCTCGGTCTCAAACCCAGCCCGCGCCAGTTCATCAGCGATGCGCGCGTACTCGAGCTGCTGCCCCACCGTCAGTTCCATCACCATCGGCATCAACAGTCTCTGTTGCTGCGCCTCGCGCTTGGCAAATCGCCGCAGCACCTGCTCGAACAGAATCCGCTCATGTGCCACATGCTGGTCGATGATCCAAAGCCCGTCTCGCCCAGCCGCAATGATGAAGCTGTTGTGGATCTGTCCCAGAGGCCGCAGATCCCCGAGCGAACCCATACTCTCGTACTCGTTCATCGGTGCAACGCCAGGCGGCAGTGGCCCATGCGTATCGGGAATTCGCATTCGTGCCGGCGGTGCGTCGCTAAAATCAAATCGCTGTGGCGGTGGCTGCGTCATCTCCAGGCGCATCGTGGGTAGTTCATGCGGCTGCGCCTCACGCTCCACAGGTACAACCGGCTCGTACAAATTCGGCGCCGCATTCTCGATCCGCTGCGTGAACTCGCTAAACGGCAAGCCTGCCGCAAGCTGTGTCGGCGACGCAGGCAGCGGCAAGCTCGACACCGGCTTTGACTCCATCAACTTCCCACGCACCGCATCTCGAACAAAATCATGCACAAAAGAACTGTGCCTGAAGCGAACCTCGGTCTTCGAAGGATGCACGTTCACATCCACTTCACCGAAGTCGCAATCCAGAAAGATAAGCGCAAATGGATAGCAGGCCGGAGGAATCAGGTTGTGATAGGCACTCGTCAGTGCATGCAGTAAAAGTTTGTCGCGGATCAGGCGCCCATTCACAAAAAGGTAAATCGAATTCCGGTTCAGCTTCTGCACATGGGGCTTGGACACAAAGCCCGAAAGCTCAAAGCGCTTCTGCTCGCCCTCGGCCGTCGCCAGTGTCTTCACCTCAGGCCCAAACTCCACAAGATCCTCAAGGATCCGGCTGCCAAATACCTGAAACACCCTCTCCTGAGGAGTAGCGACAGGGGTCACCCGCAACAACTCAGTCGGCCCGTGATGCAGCTCAAACGCCTTGTCTGGATGCGCCAGGCTGTAATGCGTTACCAGCGATGCGATATGGGCCAGTTCAGTCTGCTCGCTTCGCAAAAACTTCTTGCGCGCCGGCACGTTATAGAAGAGATCCCGAATCGTAATCACCGTGCCCGCAGCAAGCCCGGCCTCTTCGCACATCACCATCTTGCCGCCATTGATCGATACCCGAGTGCCGGAAGACTCCTCACGTGCATGCGTCTCAAGCGTCAGGCGCGAAACAGAAGCAATCGATGGCAACGCTTCCCCGCGAAACCCAAGTGTCCCAATCTGCTCAAGATCATGTACCGATTGCAGCTTCGATGTTGCGTGACGTTCAAACGCAAGTAGCGCATCATCTCGCATCATGCCGCAGCCATTATCGGTAATGCGAATCAGCCGCCGCCCACCGGCATCCACTTCTACGCGAATATCGGTCGACCCTGCATCCAGAGAATTCTCAAGAAGCTCTTTGACAACAGACGCCGGTCGCTCAACAACCTCTCCGGCCGCAATCTGATTTGCAACGGCATCGGAGAGTACTTTGATTTTTCCCACTCAGTTCGTAGTAATACCACGCTCAGTCAGCAGCGTGCCGGTACGACGATAGAGATTCAGCAAATTGCGGCGATACTGCACGCTCTGCGTCACCAGATCGCTCTGAGCCTGAGTCAGCGCAGCTTCTGCGCGAGGTCCGCAGCAATCTTGGCCAGATCCACACTGGCGCGGCTATTCTCAACCTGATTCACCGCATTGAGCACATCGAGCCGCACGTTCTGCTCAAGCGCACGAATGCGCAATTGATCAAGGCGCTTGGTCACAACTGCATCGGCAAAGTTTGCAGAGGAATTCCGGTCCTTGATTGGCAGGCGTAACTGTATGCCGCCACCAATGATCGGGAAGCCGAATCCAAACATCTGGTCGAGAGCATCCGGAAAGCCACCAGGAACAACCGAAGTTACCGGCGAAGAAGTGCCATCGGGATTGAAAAACGTCTGCCGTCGAACCGTCGGCCCACCACGGCCCTGAATCGAGTAATTTCCAAATAGCGAAAAGTCTGGCCGCATCGCGTCAGAACTAACCCGCAAATTGATATCGTCGATATCCAACTGCTGGCGCTGATTCAGCAGGTCAGGGCGCACACGAATGGCATCAGACACCAAAGCTTCCTTATCAAAAGGCTTGTTGTCGGTAGGTGGCAACACGGATTCACTTAGCGTAATCGGCAGCTTGCGCAGTTCGGGGTCAAGGTCGATCCCCATCTGCCGGCGCAGTGCATCCTCAGTCTGTGCCAGACGATACCGGGCCTGTGTGACAAGAATCTCGGCTCGTGCATACACTGCCTGAGGCTGATAAATTTCGAGGGCCGGCAATGCGCCGAGTTCAAGCTCCCGCTGTGCCCGCTTCAAGCTTGTATCGGCAAGAGCCAATGCCTGCTCCTGCACCTTCAAGTTCTCACGCGCGCCAATCACATCCCAATACGCATTCTCGGCATTGGTGAGCAACTGCTGAATCTGATCCTGAAATGCGTACTCGCTGCCGCGCAACCGCGACTTTGCCAGCAGGATCGGAGCCCGCAGCACCTGCAAGTCCCGGCCACGCAGCAGCGGCTGATTGAAGCTCAGGTTCAGGTTCGATCCATACGCCGGATTGAGAGTAGCAAAGGAATTGTTAGTGCTGTTTTTTGATGCGCCGTAGTTGATCGTGTACTGCGTACCCGTCGGCGCCGTCTGCTGCCAGTTCAGCGTCAGTGGCTGTGAAAGGGAAGATAGCGTCGATGCACCG
>JAPKYY010000429.1 GCA_026394095.1 Acidobacteriota bacterium
TATGTCGTAATGGGCTTTGGCCTCTACGTGACCATCAGTAATCAAACCACGCTTACCGGTTTGCGTAATGCCACTGCTCTTAGTGCGCTTTTCGGAAACGGAGCACCTTTTGGCGGAGCGCTGATTGGAGGACAGATCGCAGCAGCTAAAGAGTTAACAGCGCTGGGACTGCCTTCGGGACAAGGTGGCATTACACCGGGTTTCCAGACAGGTGGTGGCATTGAGTGGCGCATCAAGCCGAGATTCTCGTGGGGGCTGGACATGCGTTGGAACAAGCTTGGCAATGGGGCGAACTTTTTCACGATTGCCCCACGAGGATCATTCCATTTCTAAGGGCTAGATTGCACCAAAGAGCAACTTGTGTCCGCGGGCAATTACGCTGCCGCCTGGAGGTTCGTCGGTAATCGCAAAACCAGTGGCGTCGTTGAGTGCTGGCGTTGGTGGGGACTGCAGGAAGCCACGCCCCTGAGCATCGAGTTTCATCAGACCGCCACTCACAATCGAGGGGGAGCCTTTGCGCAGAATCCAGAGCTGATAGCATTTTTGGTCGGGCAGTTTGGGTAAATCATGCGCCAGAACGAGCAAGCCGCCCTGTTTGGAATAGAGAGCGCGGGCCGAAGAATTCTGAGCGGCACGGTCTACACTGGCCAGCTCAACTTGCTTCATGCCGTTCGATTCGATGGTGCGGAAAGCATTACGGTAGTCATCAATGACTTTCTTTTGTGCCGCATAGTCCACCTCGAGGCCAGCGAGGCGCGTATTCAGTTGCTCCAGCTTTTTGTCTCTGGATTGCTGAAGCTCAGCCAATCGCTTCTCGTGCGCTTGATTGAGAGCCTCCAGTTGCTGCAATCGCTCGCGATAGAGATTCAATTGCCTGTCTTTTTCAGGGTCTTCTACTTTGACGACAAGAGGTTCAGACGGTGGAGGAGGAAGAGGCGGCTGGGCCACGGCAGGGATCCCTTGCTGCCGAACTTGAGCGAGACTGAGTTCGAGCTCATGAATGCGCTTTTGTAAGTCTGGATTGGGGTCGACAACGCGAGTGGGTTCAGCCGTCTGGGCGACAGAAACAGAAGTGGGAACAGAAGTGGGAGCAGAAACGGGAACTGAAACCGGAAGAGACACGGAAGCAGGCCGATTGAAGCCCATCCAGGCAGCAAAAGCGAGACTAGCCGCAGCCAGAAGCCAGGGAGAGAGAGCGCCACGACGGGGAGCAGGCATGGCCACAACTTTGGTTTTGCTCACGTAGCTGGCGAGTTTGTCTTCCACCAGTTGGCTCGGGGCCTGACCCGGCAGACTGGCACCAAGCGCCAATACTGCGGCATGTGATTTCGCAAACAGGGTTGCACACTCGGCGCAACCTGTACGCAAGTGAGCTACGAGAGGTGCAGCAGCCTGAGGTGTTAATGCCCCAAGCGCCAAACCATCCCAATCCGAATTCTGCATCTGGCAATTCAAGTTCATTTCGACTGCAACAATCCGAGACTCATCGCATTTTTGAGCTTTTGCATGCCTAGCCGGATTCGGGTCTTGACAGTACCAAGCGATTCTCCGAGGGTTTCAGCCAACTCCGGATGAGTAAGGCCTTCGAAGTAGGAAAGCTCCAAAACCCGCTTTTGTTCTTCGGGCAGAGTTTCCAGTACCTGGCGCACCGAATGGATCGTTTCTGCATCCAGCCGGTGTTCTGTCAGCGACGCAAGTTCAACCTGAGTCTCTACATCAGGGTATACGTAGAAACTTGCCCTTCGGGATTCTTTTCGCTTATGATCTAGCGAAATATTTCTTGCGACAGTTAATAGCCAGGACAAAAGCTCGCCTTTTGAGGAGTCGAACTTCTCAGGATGATCCCAGAGTTTTTGAAATAGATCCTGCAAAACCTCTTCGGCGGTGGGACGATCCTGAAGAATCCGCAGAACCAGCGCGAAGATGCGAAGACGGTAGCGGCGATACAGAGCCATGAGCGCATCCCCCTCGCGAGCGTGCACCCGGCGCAGCAGTTCGTCGTCGCTCAATACATTGAGGTCTTCACTCATTGGATACGAGATGCCGAAAACTCGCCGCTCGATCTATGATTTTTAATATCGAACCAGAAGCGATATCGAAGATAAACGGCTCCCGGCTCCAGGCCGCCTAAACCGACCCAACCCGCCAACACCACCCGCAACGCTGTCCCGAGGCCGTCTTGCTACCGATGTCCCCGAGCTGTCTGGTCACCCATGCGGGCCGCTATTGTCACCCATGTCGCCGTGCTGTTTTGCCATCGATGCCGCCAGGCTCTTTTGTTACCCATGTCGCCGGGCTGTTTTGCGACCGATGACGCCAGGACGTTTGGCCACCCATGTCGCCGGGCTACTTTATTACCCATGTCGCTAGGCTGTTTTCTTGCCTATGCCGCTGGCATCCGTCTCCCCCCCCGACCAACCCCATCCGTAAGGGTGGGGATTCCAATCGACCCAACCCAGCCGCCACCCCCTCAACGACGTCGACCACCTTCTCATCCCAAAACTGGGATCAATACTCAGGTGGTTGAAATCGAAGACTTTCTATCATCGCGAAGTGCTTCCGATTTCTGGACACAAGCGTTAGGCCCGCCTCAATCGCAGTAGCCGCAACCAGAGAATCGAAAACCTGTAATCCGTGCGAACGTGAGTATCTCTTAAGCAGTTCATATGCAGTGGCAGCCACAATCGCATGCAACGGCAAAATCCGGCAGCCCTTCAGGAATCCGTCAATCGCAACTACTTCCCGCTGGTCGCGCGCCCCGGCAATCAACTCCATCGCATTCACTTGTGACACACACCAGCTATCGCCAAAGGAAACAAGTAATTGGCGAGCAGCTTCCTTTCCCCGCGAAACGTCGATCAAAACATCACTATCGACGAGCCACACCGCCTCTTTCGATTCAGTACTCATACTTGCGCAAGCCCCCCGCGTAACCCGACCCAGTCAAAAACACGCAACAGCAAAGCTCTAGTCGCGAGCCCTCGTCCTCATTTGGTTCACGTAC
>JAPKYY010001072.1 GCA_026394095.1 Acidobacteriota bacterium
GGCGCTTTGGAGGATGTGGGTGGCGGGGTTAAAGCGGAGCTTGTAGAAATCGAGCAGGGTTGGCTTGGCAGGCATTGCCGGGAGTTTTACAACATTGTCGGCTTCGCCTGCGACGCGGTTGCCGAAGGGGGTGGATGCTCCGACGGCGAAAAGCGTGCCGACGCCTTTGCGGAAGGGGCGGGTCTCGATCTGGTCTTCGAGCTCGGCGACGGTGGGCGTGATGATTGGGACGCCGAGTTTGGCGGCCATCGTGGCGTCGAGTTGCTGGGATAGATAGTCTTCGAGCGCTTCAGCGCGGGCTTCGGGGTTCATGAGCTCGACGGCTGAGGCACCGCCAAGGGCTGTGATCACTTTGCGACGATCGATATCCATTTGGTGATGAGGATAACAAATCACGCTAAGCTGATAGTTGGGTAATTACGTTTGAAAATAGGTTTTGTCAGTTTAGGTTGTCCCAAGAATCTTGTGGATTCAGAAGTGATGATGGGGCAGCTTGCCGCGCATGGTCACGAGCTTACATCGTCTCCCGATGATGCGGATGTCATCGTTGTAAATACTTGCAGCTTTATCAATCCGGCCAAGCAGGAGTCCGTCGATACGATTATCGAAATGGGCAAGTACAAGGAACACGGCAAGGCGAAGCGGCTTGTGGTTGCCGGGTGTCTGGTCGAGCGGTTTCGCGGCGAGATCGAAGAGAGCCTGCCGGAAGTGGATGCCATGGTTGGCACCAATGACCTCGAGAAGATCGTTGCGGCTTGTGAAGGGGAAAAGTTCAGCCTTGAGACGACCCCTTACCTCTACCATGACCTTTCGCCCCGCGTACTCACGACGGGTCGCTATTCGGCCTATATCAAGATCGCTGAGGGGTGTGACCATCCCTGCACGTTCTGCGTAATTCCGCAGTTCCGTGGAGATTTTCGAAGCCGGCGCTTTGAGTCGATTGTGGCTGAGGCTACGCGGCTTTTTGATTCCGGTGTTCGTGAGATCAATCTCATTGGCCAGGACACAACCAGCTACGGGGAAGACCTCGGGATCAAGGATGGCCTGGCGCATTTGCTGGGGAGCCTTGCTTCGATTGAGACTCCGTTTGAGAAGTGGGTTCGTTTTTTGTATTGCTACCCGAACCGGGTGACGCAGAAGATGCTCGATACGATTGCCGAACATGCGTCGCTGGTGAAGTACATCGATATGCCGCTGCAACATTCGAGCCGCAACGTGCTGAAGCTGATGAAGCGTGGATCGAATGGCGATTTCTTCTTGAAGCTGCTTGAGAAGATGCGGGCTACGATTCCTGGTGTGGCGATTCGCACGTCGATGATTGTTGGCTTCCCCGGTGAGACGGCTGCCGACTTTGAAGAGTTGAAGCAGTTTGTGGAAGCGGCGCAGTTTGATCGGCTTGGTGTGTTCAAGTATTCCGATGAGGAAACTTCGAAGTCGTTTGAACTTGGCGATAAGGTGGATGGCCGGACGATTCACAATCGCCAGCGCAGCCTGATGGCAGTGCAGCGCAAGATTTCTCGCAAGATCAACAAGAAGTTGATTGGGCAGGAATTTTCGATTCTGATCGAAGGCCCGTCGGAGGAGACAGATCTGCTTTGGCAGGGCCGCTTGCCTTCGCAGGCGCCTGAGATCGACGGCTATTGTTTGATCAATGATGTTTCGGACGGGGCGCTAGCCAAGGGGCAAATCCGCCGGATCCGGATCACAGAAGCCCATGATTATGATTTGATTGGAGAGGTGTTTGGTGCGCCGGAAACCAACCTGCCGCGATTCACTGAAAATCCATTTCCAATTCTGAATGCTGCGCCCAAGCGTCAGCATCAGCACATTTAACTACGATGCTCCTCAAGGCCAAGTGCCCCCTATGCCGCAAGCCTTCCAAGCAAGGCGATGATTTCTTTCCTTTTTGTAGCGAACGCTGCCAGATGATGGATCTTGGCAAGTGGGCGGATGAGGAATACCGGATTCCCGGTGAAACTCTGGATGAGTTGCCCGCGCGTCGCGAGGAAGACGCTGACGATGAAGCAAGCCATCGCTGAGGTAATCGCTACCAGTTTCTACGCCGGGTATGTCCCGAAGGCTCCCGGCACTGCCGGTGCTCTGGTGGGTGTTGCCGTAGTGTACCTCTTGCACCACTTTGCTTACTTTACGACCCTTCATTTGTTGGGTTTGGTTGTTCTTGCTCTATTGCCCTCAATCTGTGCCACCAACGTTTTGATCGATGAGTTGCGCCTGAAGGACCCACAGTGCGTAGTGGTGGATGAGGTGCTGGGGCAGATGCTGTCATTCCTCTGGTGTGACCTTGATAACCCTTTGAGTTATCTGGTGGCATTTGGACTTTTTCGGGCCTTTGATATCTGGAAGCCTTTCCCGGTAAACCTCTTTGAAAAGCTGCCCCGCGGGATTGGTGTGATCGCCGATGACTTGATGGCGGGCTTCTATGCGGCGCTGGTGATTTACATTCTCCACAACTTTCTCAATCTGCCTCTGTAAAAATAGAGTTAGATCCCTCATGTCCTCAATTCACATTGATCGCGTACAGCCGGAAGCGGCGTTGCCTGGTGGCGAGTTTACTATTCGTGGCACAAATCTTGGTGGTGAAGTTCGTCCCGAGGTGCTCTTTGGCGATGCTCATGGAGCGGTGGTGGTGGGCTCTGGCAGCATGGTGATTGCCCGAGTGCCGGATGCTCCGAGCTATGGAGAGCTGACTGTGCGGCGCGAAGGAGTTGTCTCAAACGCCTATCATTGTGCGATCGGGATTCAGGTGGCCGATAGTCTGCATCCTGTTGCGAGCCCGGCTTGTGACCAGGAAGGCAATATTTATACGACCTTCTCTGGTAGCCGCGGGCAGAAGACGGCTGTTTCTGTTTACAAGATCGATTTGAATTACGATTGCCGTCCCTTTGCCAGTGACATCATGAACGCGACAGGGTTGGCCTTTGACCAGAACGGGATGCTTTATGTGTCTTCGCGCAACGACGGCATCATTTACCAGATCACTCCTTCAGGGACAATGACGACTTTCGTTGAGGGGATGGGGATCGCTACCGGGCTGGCGTTTGATCCGGCAGGGAATCTCTACGTTGGAGATCGCTCAGGGACCATTTTCAAGATCAACCCGGCGCGCGACGTATTTGTTTTTGCGACGCTTGAGCCGTCAATTGCTGCCTACCATTTGTCGTTCGGGCCGGATTCCTATCTTTATGTGACCGGGCCGACCACTTCGAGCTTCGATTCGATTCAGCGCATTGCGCCGAATGGCGAAGCAGAGTTGTTCTATCGCGGACTGGGGCGGCCGCAGGGGATCACCTTCGACCGCGACGGGAATCTCTATTGTGCGGCCAGCTATTCCGGGTGGCGCGGAGTAGTGCGGATCAATCCGGCACGAGAGGCGCAGCACTTTCTGTCAGGGCACGGGATCGTGGGCCTGTGCGTTATGCCTTCTCGCTCTATGGCCGTGGCCACAACAAATTCGATATTCAGGGTTGATGTAGACATCGCAAGAGCATAAGGTTTCTCATGAACGCAGCCATCATTGCCGTTGGGAGCGAAATGCTCACGCACACCAGAGTGGATACCAATTCAC
>JAPKYY010000082.1 GCA_026394095.1 Acidobacteriota bacterium
CGGCAACATCTCAAAGCTCCTCAGCGGCTTCCCTGGCCTCCTGCGCCTCGAAACAGACGGCCTCGACTTCCGCGCCAGCTTCCGGACGATGTCAGAAGCTGTCGATCACTGCCGTGAAGGCCTCGGCCCCGTCCTCGTTCACGCCAAAGTCATCCGTCCCTACTCGCACTCACTCAGCGACGACGAACGCTTCTACAAGTCCACCGCCGAGCGTGCCCGCGAAGCCGAACTCGACCCCATCGAACGCCTCTTCCGCGAACTCGTCGAAGAAGGCCTCGTCAGCGAAGCAGACCTCAAAGGCCTCATGGCCGAGTGCGACCTCGAGGTCCAGCAAGCCGCAGACCTCGCACTCCAGCACCAGCCACCCCCTACCGATTCCATCTACCAGAATCTCTATTCCCCAAAGATCGACATCACCGGCGACTCCTTCCTCAGCGAACCGGAATTCCGCGGCGAGCCCTGCACGATGGTCGACACCATCAATCACACCCTCGCAGAAGAAATGCGCCGCGATGATCGCATCCTCGTCTTCGGTGAAGACGTAGCCGATTGCAGTCGCGAAGACGTCCTCCCCGATGTCAAAGGCAAGGGCGGAGTCTTTAAAACCACCTGGGGCCTCCAGCGCGAGTTCGGCTCGCAGCGTGTCTTCAATACTCCGATTGCCGAAGCTGGCATCGTTGGCCGCGCCGTTGGCCTCAGCCTCCGTGGCCTGAAGCCCGTCGGCGAAATCCAGTTCTTCGATTACATCTGGCCCGCCATGATGCAGATCCGCGACGAGATGGCCAACATGCGCTGGCGCAGCAATGGTGCCTGGTCCTGCCCGGCCGTCATCCGCGTCCCCATCGGCGGATACCTCACCGGCGGTGCCGTTTACCACAGCCAGTGCGGCGAATCCAGCTTCACTCACATCCCCGGAATCCGCGTAGTTTTCCCCTCAAACGCATTAGATGCGTGCGGATTATTGCGTACTGCGCTCCGTGGCGATGATCCTGTGCTATTTCTGGAACATAAGAAACTTTACCGGGAGCCCTATAACCGTAGTCCGCACCCCGGTGAAAATTTCACAATCCCGTTTGGGAAAGCCAATA
The DNA here is from genome assembly GCA_026394095.1 of Acidobacteriota bacterium. Classification (GTDB taxonomy): domain Bacteria; phylum Acidobacteriota; class Terriglobia; order Bryobacterales; family Bryobacteraceae; genus Bryobacter. Next base: position 1,089 of record JAPKYY010000082.1, read on the forward strand.
CGGTAAAGTCTGGCCAGCATTTAACTATCCTCTGTTATGGGGCGCTGGTCAAAAAATCGCTCGATGCAGCTCAGTTGCTTGAAAAACGGAATCCAGGGAAATCCATCGAAGTCATTGATCTTCGTAGCCTCTCACCGTATGATTGGACTGCAATTGCTGAAAGCGTGCGGCGTACAAGCCGTGTCTTGATTGCCCATGAAGATGTCTTGAGTTGGGGCTTTGGCTCGGAAATCGCAGCAAGGATCGCAGACGAACTGTTCTCTGATCTCGATGCACCCGTTGCCAGAGTTGCCGCAAAAGATACCTGGGTTGCTTATCACCCCTCGCTGGAGGATGTCATTCTCCCGCAGGTTGAGGACTTGGTTCGCGAAGGCGAAAGGCTGTTGGCTTACTGAGGTCCGGCAAATTTGCCATACTAGGAAAGAAGGAACGAAATATGCCGAATCTAGGACCGATGGAACTTGTGTTGATTCTTGGAGTTGCTCTGCTGCTTTTTGGCGGACGCAAGCTGCCCGAATTGGCCAAAGGTATGGGAGAAGGAATCAAGAACTTCAAGAACGCCTTGAAGGAAGAGACCACCCCGA